>NZ_JBEOWK010000004.1:398952-479703 GCF_040295985.1 Streptosporangium sp. NPDC002524
CACGCGTCCGGCCACGCGTCCGGCCACGCGTCCGGCCATGGGGCCAGTGACGTGCCTGACCGCGTGCCCGATCACGTATCGGATCACGCGTCCGGCCACGCGTCCGGCCACGCGTCCGGCCATGGGGCCAGTGACGTGCCTGACCGCGTGCCCGATCACGTATCGGATCACGCGTCCGGTCACGGGTCCGGTCACACGTCCGGTCAAGGGGCCGATCCCGTGTTCTCCCGTTTTCCCCGCGACGCCTCCCGCCGCCTGCCCCACCCCCTGCCCGATCCTCTGTCCCGCCCCCTTCCCCGCCTCCGTCTCACCCCCGGGATCGCGCTGACCGGCGCCCTCGTCGGGCTGGCCGCCGCGGTGACGGTGCCCGCCGTCATGACGGGGACGGTCGGGCTGCGGGGGCCGGGCGGGGGCCGCACCGCGGCGATCGCCTCCCAGGACCCGGCCTCGGCCGCCACCTCCGGCACCTCCCCCGACCCCGCCCCGGGCACCTCCCCGGGCGCGGCCCCGGACCCCGCCCCGGACCCAGACCCGGGTACCTCTCCGGTACGGCCCTCCGAGACCCGGGCGCAGCCCTCCGAGACCTCCGGCTCCCTCCCGGCCGCGACGCCCGGCACGCCGGTGGTCACGCTCGACGCCCGGTCGTTCCTGCTGGCGGGCGCGGAGACGGCGGCGCGCGAGCCCCTCCCGCAAGGCCGGTACTGGTTCGAGCGCACCAGGACCTTCGAACCCGTCGATTCCGGGGTGACCGCCGCCCACACCGACGAGTCCTGGTACGACGGCCGGGCCGGGCGGATCGCGTCCGACCAGAAGGTGGACATCACCTTCGCCACTGAGGCCGCCAGGGAGGCGTGGAGGGCGAAGGGGTCACCGGCGCTGTGGCCGGGGCCGCGTACCAGGGACTTCTCCCGGCTCTCGCTGAGGTGGCGGGTCGGGAGCGAGACGCTGACCCTGGACGAGGTGCGGGACCTGCCCGGCGACGCGGGGGAGCTGGAACGGTGGCTCCGCTCGGCGCACCGGGACGGGCCATTCCCGGGCTTCGTCTTCGACGCCGCGCGCTACCTGCTCGCCTCACCCGCGAGCCCGGCCACGCGTGCCGCGACGCTGCGCGTCCTCGCGGCCCAGCCCGGGATCGTCCTGGAGAAGGGCATCCTTGACCCGCTCGGGCGCACCGGCTCCGCCGTCACCACGGCCGACGGCCACCGCACCCTGGTCGTCGACGAGTCGGGGTCGCGCCTGCTGGCCTTCGCCTACACGGGCCCGGACGAGAGGCCCCGCACCGGCGGCCGTTCCGTGCACATCCCCCTCCGCGAGGGCCTCAGGGTCGCGTACGAGGACTCCGGCTGGGTCGGGAAGGTCGGCGTCCGCGGGTGAACGCCCGCTCGGCCGTGCCGGGAAACCGGCGGGAGGGCCGGGCGGTCCTCGCGCGAGGACACCGGCGGGAGCGGCGCCGCCCGGGGCGGGTCAGCCCAGGACCAGGTCCCTGACGGTCTTCAGGGAGGCCTCGTCGCGGGGTCCCATGACCAGGAGGTTGCTCACCGGGCTGTCGCGCCACAGCTGCAGGCGCTCGCGGATGCGGCCCGCCGGGCCGACCAGGGAGATGCCGTCGGCCAGCTCGTCGGGGATCGCGTTGAACGCCTCTTCCCTGCGTCCGGCCAGGTAGAGGGCCTGGATCTCCTCGGCGGCCTCGGCGTAGCCCATCCTGCCGACGATGTCGGCGTGGAAGTTGCGGCTCTTGGCCCCCATGCCGCCGATGTAGAGGGTCAGCATCATCTTCACCCCGTCCAGCGCCGCCCGGACGTCGTCGGTGATCACGGTCATCACCATCGCGGCGATGTCGAAGCCGGGATCGGCCCCGGCGAGCGAGGGGCCGTACATCCGCTCGATCTTCTCGGGGAACACGAACAGCGGCAGCCAGCCGTCGGCGATCTCGGCGGCGAGCGCGACGTTCTTCGGGCCCTCCGCGCCGAGGTAGAGGGGGATCTCGGCGCGGAGCGGGCGGGTGATCAGCTTCAGCGGCTTGCCGAGGTTCGCGCCTCCCGGGTAGGGGAGGGGATAGTGCTCGCCGTCGCTCGTCACCGGCTCCTCGCGGCGCCACACCTTGCGCATGATCTCGACGTACTCGCGGGTGCGGGCGAGCGGCTTGGGGAACGGCGTCCCGTACCAGCCCTCGACGACCTGGGGCCCCGACGCGCCGATGCCGAGCAGCAGCCGCCCGCCGGTGAGATGATCGAGCGTCATCGCGGTCATCGCGGTCGCCGCCGGGGTTCTCGCGGAGATCTGCACCACGGACGTGCCCAGTTTGATGCGAGACGTCCGCGCGCCGTACCAGGCCAGAGGGGTGAAGGCGTCGCTACCGTAGGCTTCCGCGGTCCACACGGACTCGTAGCCCAGCCGTTCCGCGGTCTGGACGAGTTCGGTGGCGTCGTCGGCGTTCCGCTGCCAGTAGCCGAGGTTCAGGCCGAGCTTCAGGTCGGTGCTCACGGGGGTCTCCTCGCGACGTGACGCCGGACAGGCCCCGCAATTAGAACACGTTCTACATTGGTCGGTCGAGTGTGAGGTGTCGAAATTCGGTCTCCCGGGAAGCGTGCACTTGTGCTCAACGCCGCTCGCAAACTCCTCTCCCTGATGTCGCTCCTCGCCCTGGCCGCGATGGGAACGATCCCGGCCGTGGCACACGCGGCGGGGCGGCCCAACGTCGTCCTGATCCTCGTCGACGATCTTGACGCGGGCGATCTGCAGAAATTTCCCAACATCTGGAACCTGCTCGCCCGGGGGGGAACCAGTTTCGACAGGTTCTTCGTGCCCAACTCCTGGTGCTGCCCCTCGCGCGCGTCGATCATGCGGTGCCAGTACGTGCACAGCCACGGCGTGTACACCAACACCGCGCCCGAGGGAGGTTTCACCAAGTACTACACATCAGGCCTGGAACGCTCCAATATCGCGACATGGATGAAATCGGCCGGATATCGCACCGGGCTGATGGGCAAATACCTCAACCACTACCCAGGCGGCACCACCTCCGCCACCCACGTGCCTCAGGGCTGGGACGAGTGGGACGTGCCGGTCCGCAGGCTGTACGACGAGTACGGCTACACGCTCAACGAGAACGGCATGCTGCGCGACTACGGCTTCACGCCGCAGGACTATCTGACCGACGTGCTCAGCGCCAAGGCGGGGGCGTTCGTCTCCCAGCCCAGCCAGGACCCGTTCTTCCTCTACCTCGCCCCGGTCGCCCCGCACAACCCGGCCAACTACGCCCCCCGGCACCACGCCGCCTTCGCCGGGGTGGTGGCCCCGCGCACCCCGTCCTTCAACCAGGCCGACGTCAGCGCCGAGCCGCTCTGGCTCAGATCGCTCCCGCTCCTCGACGCCTCGAAGGTCCGCAGGATCGACCGGCACTACCGGGACCGGCTCCGGGCGATGCTCGGCGTGGACGACATGGTGGGCGCCCTCGTCGAATCTCTCAGGGCCTCCGGCAAGCTGGATGAAACGTATATCTTTTTCGCTTCCGATAACGGGTTCCACCTGGGCCAGCACCGGCTCGCCCAGGGCAAGACCACGCCCTTCGACGAGGCGATCAAGGTGCCGCTGCTGGTCAGGGGACCCGGCGTACAGGCGGGCCGCGTCGTCGGGGACATGGCCGCGAGCATCGACCTCGCCCCGACGTTCGCCCAGCTCGCCGGGGCCGCGCTTCCCGCCTTCGCCGAGGGCCGCTCCCTGCTGCCGCTGCTGCGCGGCGAGACGCCGCCCTCGTGGCGCCAGAACGTGCTGCTGGAGTTCTACCGCCCGACCAGTCCGGGCTCGGCCCGCCAGACCCCGGTCCCGGCGTACCAGGGGATGCGGACCGCCCAGCACACCTTCGTCCGCTACTCCACCGGCGAGTACCAGATCTACGACCTCGTCAGGGATCCCTACCAGCTCCGCAACCTCGCCGCGGAGACCCCGCTTTCCGTGATCGCCGAGTTCAACCGGCAGCTCGACGCCCTGGTCTCCTGCTCGGGCGCCACCTGCCGCTCAGCCGACTCGGTCAGACCGCCCCTGCTGCCCTTCAAGCCCCTCATCGTCCTCAGCCCGTGGGGCACGTGAGATGCCGGGGTAGGCCCGCCGCAGGTGGTCCTCGACGGCGGCCGAGGCACCCGCCGCGTCCCCGGTGGCGATGGCCCGGTGGATCCGGCGGTGGTCGTCCATGAGCCCGGCCGTGCCGCCGAGGCGCCCGACCGCCTCGACCGCGTAGCGGCGGAGCGAGTCGCGCAGGGAGAGCATCATGGCGGTGGTCAGCCTGTTGCCCGAGGCCTCGGCGATGGCCACGTGGAAGGCCGTGTCGTGCTCGACGAACTCCTCGGCCGTCGTCGTGGCCTCCATGCGCTCCAGCGCGGCGGTGAGGGCCGACAGGTCGGCCCCGTGGGCGGCGGCGTGCGCGGCCGACCACTTCTCGATCATCAGCCGGGCGTCGACGACCTCCTCCAGTGACAGGTTCGACAGGCCGAGGTGGAGCCTCAGCAGGTCGCTCAGGGCCTCGGCGGGCCTGGAGATGAGGAAGGCCCCCGCGTCCGGACCCCGTCCGACCTGCGACGACACCACCCCCAGGGTCTCCAGCACCCGCATCGCCTCGCGTACCGACGACCGGCTCACCCGCAGCTGCTCGGCGAGCTGCCGTTCGCCGGGCAGGCGGTCGCCGACCCGGAGCCCGTCACCCGCGATGCGCCGCTCGATCTGGGCGATCACGTCCTCGAACGCCCGGGTGCGCCGGACAGGCTGCCAACCGCTCAAGAGGGCCTCCTCTTGTGGGGGAATGTGGTCAGACCATACTGTGGTCTGACCATTGAAAGGAAGGAGTGCCGTGCGCGTCGCCCTCTTCATCACCTGCGTGAACGACACACTGTTTCCCGGCACCGGGCGGGCGGTCGTCACGCTGCTGCGCCGCCTCGGATGTGACGTCGAGTTCCCCCGGGCGCAGACCTGCTGCGGCCAGATGCACGTCAACACGGGATACCCCGAGGAGGGCAGGCGGCTCGCGCGGCACTTCGTGGACGTCTTCGCCGGGTACGACGCGGTCGTCGCGCCGTCGGGATCGTGCGCCGCGATGGTCCGCGAGCAGTACCCGAGGCTCGCCCGCACGTCCACCCCGCATACCTCAGCCACCCGCGCGTCCGCCCCCGTCATGGCCGGGTCAGGGACTCCCGGGACCCCCGGGGGCCTGACCGCGGGGACCGTCGAGGCCGCCGCGACGGGGGACGCGCCCGGTTCCTTCGCCGCCGAGGTGGCCGAGATGGTGCCCAAGGTCTACGACCTCTCCGAGTTCCTCGTCGACGTCCTCGGCGTCACCGACGTCGGCGCCTACTTCCCGCACCGGGTGACCTACCACCCGACCTGCCACTCGATGCGCATCCTCCGGGTGGGTGACCGGCCCACCCGGCTGCTGGAGCAGGTCAGGGGGCTGGAGCTGGTCCCGCTCCCCGGGGCCGACGAGTGCTGCGGCTTCGGCGGCACCTTCGCGGTGAAGAACCCGGCGATCTCCGCGGCCATGTGCGCCGACAAGGTGCACAACGTCGCGACCACCGGCGCCGAGGTGCTGTGCGCCGCCGACAACTCCTGCCTGATGCACATCGGCGGCACCCTGAAGCGCCAGCGCACCGGCGTGCGGATCATGCATCTCGCCGAGATCCTCGCCACGACGGAGGCCACCCGATGAGCGCCCCGGCCGTCGCCGAGAGGACCTTTGAGGCCATCGGTGAGAGCGCCGTCGACGGGAGAGGCGTCGACGAGAGGGCCGGTGCCGACAGGGCCGGTGCTGACAGGGCCGGTGCCGAGAGGACTCGCGAGAGGACGGCCCGCCGGTGAGCGGCACGTTCCTGGGCATGCCCGCCTTCCCGGCGAACGCCACGGCGGCCGTGCAGGACTCACAGCTCAGATACAACCTCCGCAAGGCCACCCACACGATCCGCGGCAAGCGGGCCTCCGTGGTCGCCGAGCTGCCCGACTGGGCCGAGCTCCGCCAGGCGGGCAAGGAGATCAAGAACTACACCCTGCGCGACCTGGAGCGCTACCTCCTCCAGATGGAGGAGGCCGTCACCGCGGCGGGCGGCCACGTCCACTGGGCGGCCGACGCCGAGGAGGCCAACAGGATCGTCGCCGACCTGGTCAAGGCCACCGGCGAGACCAGCGTGGTCAAGGTCAAGTCGATGGCCACCCAGGAGATCGGCCTCAACGAGGCCCTCCTGGAGGAGGGCATCACGGCGTACGAGACCGACCTGGCCGAGCTGATCGTCCAGCTCGGGGACGACTGGCCCTCGCACATCCTGGTCCCGGCGATCCACCGCAACCGCTCGGAGATCCGCGAGATCTTCCAGGACAAGATGGGCGACTGGGGCCGCGCGGCGCCCGAGGACCTGACCGACGAGCCCCGCGCCCTCGCCGAGGCCGCCAGGCTGCACCTGCGCGAGCGCTTCCTGTCGACCAAGGTCGCGATCTCCGGCGCCAACTTCATGATCGCCGAGACCGGCACGCTGGTGGTGCTGGAGTCCGAGGGCAACGGGCGTATGTGCCTCACCCTGCCCGAGACGCTGATCAGCGTGGTCGGCATCGAGAAGCTGCTGCCGAGCTGGCGGGACCTGGAGGTATTCCTCCAGCTGCTGCCCAGGAGCTCCACCGGCGAGCGGATGAACCCCTACACGTCCACGTGGACGGGCGCGGTCGAGGGCCAGGAGTTCCACCTGGTGCTGCTCGACAACGGCCGCACGAACGTGCTGGCCGACGAGGTCGGACGCCAGGCGCTGCGCTGCATCCGCTGCTCCGCCTGCCTCAACGTCTGCCCGGTCTACGAGCGCGCCGGAGGCCACGCGTACGGCTCGGTCTACCCGGGCCCGATCGGCGCGATCCTCACCCCGCAGCTGCGCGGGACCGCCTCGGAGCTGGACGCCTCGCTGCCGTACGCCTCGACCCTCTGCGGCGCCTGCTTCGACGCCTGCCCGGTCGCGATCGACATTCCCGAGGTCCTGGTCCACCTGCGCGGCAAGGTGCGCCACGCGCGTGTCGAGCGCATGGGCATGCGCGCCGCCGGGTGGGTGTTCAACCGTCCCTCGCGGCTGGCACGCGCCCAGCGGCTCGGCGGGCGCCTGCGCAGGTTCGTCCCCGGGCGCCTGCCGGGGCCGCTGTCGGCCTGGACCGACACCCGCGACATTCCCGACATCCCCGCCGAGTCCTTCCGCGACTGGTGGAACCGTACCGACGGAGGTGCCCGATGACCGCCGGAGCGTCCACCCCCGCGCCCGGCCCCGGACGCCCGTCCGGTGCGGCTGCCTCCACCGGTGCGGGCGGCGTCTCCAGTACGGGTGACGTCTCCAGTACGGGTGACGTCTCCAGTACGGGCGGTGTATCAGGTGCGGGTGGCGTCTCCAGCAGGGGCGGCGTCTTCGGCGCGAGCAGCAAGGAGCGGATCCTGTCGAGGATCCGTTCCGCCGTGGCCGGAGCACCCGAGGTCGAGATCACCCGGGCCTACCGCACGTCACCGCCGGCCGATCCGGAGGGCACGGTGGAGTTGCTCGCCGAGCGCGTGGCCGACTACCGGGCCGTCGTGCACGTGGTCGAGGAGGCCGAGGTGGCCGCGACGATCGCGGCGGCGCTGGCCCGCCGGGGCGCCACCCGGCTGGTCGTCCCGGACGGCCTGCCCCCGGAGTGGGCGCCGGACGGCCCGGTCACCGACGACCCCCCGCTGAGCGCGGCCGAGCTGGACGGCGTGGACGGGGTCGTCACCGGGTGCGCGGTCGCCATCGCGGAGACCGGAACCATCGTGCTGGACGCCGGACCCGGGCAGGGACGGCGGGCGCTGACCCTGGTCCCCGACTACCACCTCTGCGTCGTACGGGCCGGGCAGATCGTGACCGGCGTCCCCGAGGCCGTCGGCAGGCTCGACCCCTCCAGGCCGCTGACCTGGATCAGCGGCCCCTCCGCGACCAGCGACATCGAGCTGAACAGGGTGGAGGGCGTGCACGGCCCGCGCACGTTGGAAGTCATCATCGTCCGCTGAGCCCAGGTTGATCCCAGGTCGAGCCCACGTTGAGCTCGGCCTGGGACGGCTTGAGCCCGGCCGTCGTCATCGTCCGCCGAGCCCAAGCCGAGCCCGAGCCGAGCCCAAGCCAGGTCCGGCTTGGGCTCGGCTCGGATCCGGCCTGAGTTCAGCCGTCATCGTCGTCCGCAGAGCTCAGGCTGAGCCCGGCGACGCGGTTCCGCTCCTCCCGACGCGGAAGACCGGCCGGACGCGGAAAAACCGGCCGGTTGTGAAAGATCAGCCGGACGCGGAAAACCGGTCAGATGTGGAAGACGAGCCGGATGCGGAAACCGGCCGGACGCGGGAGACCGGCCAAGTGTGGAAAGCGGCCGAGCGCGGACGAGCGGTCGGGTGCGGGAAACCAGCCGTGTGGGGAGACCGGCCGAGCATGGAAGACCGGCCACGGGCCTCCGCCGGACGCGGTTCTCCAGCCGTACCCGCCCGGGATGAGGCGAGATCCGGGCTTGCGCGGGCGGGGTCGCTGGGATGAGGTTGAGGCCACACATTTCCGGCCTTCCCGGCTTTCCCCCTCCCCGGCTTTCCCACTCTCTGGCCTTCCCGCTTCCCCGGCTTCCCCGCTTCCAGGCTTCCCGCTTCCCCCGCAAGGAGGGCGCGTGACCGCGTTCGCACCCGATCCGCCGATCCTGACCGGCCGGCTCGTGATCCGGCCCTTCCACTCCGGTGACACCGCCCGCGTCCGCTCGGTGATCAAGGCGCGTGCCAGGTTCCTGCCGCCCGGCGCGCCCGGTCACCCGTCGGGCGTCTCCCAGTGGCTCTCCCACGGTGCGCACGAGCTGCGCCGCTCCGGTCAGGGCGTACACCTGGCCATGGAGACCGAGGGACTGGTCGTGGGGGCGATCAGCCTATTCAAAACCCTCTGGGGCGCCGGGACCACCGAGGTCGGGTACGGCGTGCACCCGCTGCACCGGGACCGGGGCTACGCCACCGAGGCCCTGCTCGGCGTGACGCGCTGGGTGTTCGAGACGACCGAGATGCGCAGGATCGAGCTCCGCGCCGACCTGGCCAACACGCCCTCCCTCCGGGTCGCGGAGAAGGCCGGTTTCGTCAGGGAGGGCATGCTGCGCGCCGCCGAGCTGGGGGAGGACGGCCCGCGAGACATCGTGGTGTTCGGGCTGTTGAGGGAGGACCTGTCCTGATACACGCCGGATTTTCATCTCACGGGCGTCGCGCTGTGAGTCGTCCCTGGTCGGAAGGGGGGAGCGGGCAGGACGAGGCGCGCAGGACGTAGGACACCGGCGTGGCCGTGCTGGACGTCTCCCGCGAGCCCGGCTACCGTGCCAGGGCGTGTGATCGAGCCCGGCCACGTGCCACGGAGTGTGACCCGGACGACGCGCCCGGTGAAGGAGGCGCGTCCGCCGTCGTCGGCCGGATTCCCGTCTTCCGTCATACCCATGAGAGAAAAGACAGAATTTACCGATCCGTTACCTGTCCATGTAGTGCCGTTATCGGATATTGTCGCGAGTCGCCACTGCGTAACCCCAGGTCAAGGTCATTGGAGTCCTGTTTCCATGAAACCGCCGCTGCTGCTCATCGGGCAGGGCTCGCACGACGACAATGGATCTGCTGAATTCGGTAGGTTCGTCCATCGACTTCGCTGCCGCCTGGACCAGACGGCCGTGGAGGTCTCCGGCGGCTACATCGCCAGGGCCAGACCGCGTCTCAGCGACTCCGTCGCCTCGCTGGTCGCGCGCGGGCACCACCGGATGGTGGCCCAGCCGATGAGCCTCACCGGCGACGTGTGGCTCGGTGCCGACATCCCCGCCGCGATGGCCCGTGAGCAGGAGAGGCACCCCATGCTGACCTGCGACTACGGCCGCCCCCTGGGATCCGACCCCCGCATCCTCGCGCTGCTCGCCGAGCGTCTGGCCGACGCGGCCGCCGAGGTCGCCAGCCTCCGGCTGGTCCCTGCCGCCGCCGGGGTGTTCGACGACGAGCCCGAGCACATCGAGATCGGCGAGACCGCGGTGGTCCTGGTCGGCGACGGCTCCACCAGTCCCGAGACGAACGCCGACGTGCACCGGGTCTCCCGCCTCTTCTGGGAGACCCACGCCCACGAGTACATGACCGTGGAGACGGCCTTCGTCTCCCTCACCCCGCCGGGCGTACCCGGTGGCATCGAGCGCTGCCGCCGCCTCGGCGCCAAGCGCGTGATCGTCGTTCCCTACCTGTTGTTCGCCGGTGGCCTGCTCGACCGCGTCTGGGCGCAGGCCATGGCCTACGCCGCCGGCCACTCGAACCTGGACGTCCGCTGCGCCGACGTCATCGGTGACTGCGAGGGCCTGGCCGACGTGGTCATCGAGCGCTACGAGGAGGCGCTCAGCGGCATCGCCTGGTGATCCCCCCGCGGTTCCCCCGGCCCCTCCGGCGCCTTCCACGATCACGTACGGGCATGTGCGGCCTTCCGGCCACGTTCTCCTCCGGTGCCGCCAAGAGTCACGTACGTCCCATATGCGGCCTTCCAGTTCTTTTCCCGAAAAGCCGTTTCCGGGGGAGACTGATCACATGACCATCCTTGAGGAGACCATCGCAGCGATCCGGCCCGCCGATCCGGCGGCCGTCGCCGAGGCCCGCGCCCACCAGGACCGCCTGACCAAGCCCCGCGGCGCGCTGGGCGCCCTGGAGGACGTGGCGGTACGGCTCGCGGGGGCCGCGGGGGTCAGCCCGCCCCCGCTCCCGGTTCCCGCGGCTCTGGCGATCTTCGCCGCGGACCACGGGGTCCACGCCAGGGGTGTGACCCCGTGGCCGCGGGAGGTCACCCTGCAGATGGTCGGCAACTTCCTCGCGGGCGGTGCGGTGGCCAACGCCTTCGCCGCCCAGGTCGGCGCCTCGGTGACGGTCGTCGACGTCGGGGTGGCCGCCGACCTGGGCCCCGCGCCCGGCCTGACGATCAGCAAGGTCGCGTACGGCACGGCCGACCTGTCCCGGGGATCGGCGATGACCCCCGAGCAGGCGGTCGCGGCGCTGGAGGCCGGGATGGCCGTGGCCCGCGACCTCGTCGAGGGGGGCGCCCGCTGCCTGGTCACCGGGGACATGGGCATCGCCAACACCACCGCCTCGGCCGCGCTGATCTGCGCGTTCACCGGTCACGACGCTGCCGTCGTGACCGGCAGGGGCACCGGTGTCGACGACGAGACCCTGGCGCGCAAGGTCGAGGTGGTCCGCGAGGCCCTCCGGGTGAACGGCCTGGAGCGCGAGCAGGACGGCGCCTCCACGGTTCCCGACCCGGCCTCCGCGGTTCCCGCCCCGGCTTCTTCCGCTCCCGCCTCGGCGTCCGGGGTGTCAGCCCCGGCGTCCGGAGTGTCCGCTTTGGAGACGCTGGCCGCGGTCGGCGGTCTGGAGCACGCGGCGATCGCCGGGTTCGTCCTCGCCGGTGCGGCTCTTCGCGTACCGGTCATCCTGGACGGTGTCATCGCGGGGGCCGCGGCGCTCGCGGCGGCGGCGCTCGCCCCCGATGTCGTCGACCACTGCGTGGCGGGACACCGCTCGGCCGAGCCCGGCCACGCGGTCGCCCTGGAGCACCTCGGGCTGCGCCCCCTGGTCGAGCTGGAACTCCGGCTCGGCGAGGGCACCGGCGGCCTGCTCGCCCACCCTCTCGTCTGCGCGGCCGTCAGGGTGATGCACGAGGTCGCGACCTTCGATTCCGCCGGTGTGACAGACAAGGAAGCCTGATCTACGGAAGTCTTAAGCCCGCAGGTCGACAGCGGTCAGCCCTTCCTTGACTGCTGTTAACACGGGAGCAGCGAAGAGGGAGCCGTTAGCCGGTAGGTTTACCTCTTAGCACGCCATGCTTCACAATTCCTCGCGAACGGGAGATCTGTCGCCATGTCGCCCTACCTGCTTGGCTTGCGCCTCTCCGGGCGGCGAGTGCTCGTCGTGGGTGGAGGGCGCGTCGCCCAGCGGCGGGTACCGGCGCTGCTCGACGCGGGCGCCCTGGTCACCATCGTCTCGACGAGCGTCACCCACGCCCTCGACGACCTCATCGCGACCGGCCGGGTGACCTGGGAGGCCAGGCGCTACCAGGTCGGCGACGTCGACGGGGCCTGGCTCGTGCAGGCCTGCACGAACGACCGCGCGGTGAACGCCGCGGTGGCCGCGGAGGCCGAGGCCAAGCGGATCTGGTGCGTACGCGCCGACGACAAGGACGCCTCGGCGGCCTGGACCCCGGCCAGCGGCAAGGTGGACGAGATCAGCGTGGCGATCACCGCGGGCGGCGACCCCCGCCGCGCCGCCGGGATCAGGGACGCCGTCGTCGGCGCCCTCAGGGACGGCACGGTCGACGCCCGGCGCAACCGCACCAAGCCGGTGGGCGTCGCCCTGGTCGGCGGCGGGCCCGGCGACCCCGGCCTGATCACGGTACGCGGACGGCAGCTGCTGGCCCAGGCCGACGTGGTCGTCGCCGACCGCCTCGCCCCGCAGGCCCTGCTCGACGAGCTCTCCCCGGACGTCGAGCTGATCGACGCCGCGAAGATCCCCTACGGCCGCTACATGGCCCAGGAGAGGATCAACGAGCTGCTGGTCGAGCACGCCAAGCAGGGGAAGTTCGTGGTCCGGCTCAAGGGAGGCGACCCGTTCGTCTTCGGCCGGGGCGGCGAGGAGATGCTCGCCTGCGCCCGCGAGGGCATCCCGGTCATCGTGGTTCCCGGCATCACCAGCCCGGTCGCGGTGCCCGCCGCGGCCAACGTGCCCGTGACCCACCGCGGCGTGAGCCAGGAATTCCACGTGATCTCCGTACATGTTCCGCCGGGCGACGAGAGATCCACCGTCGACTGGCCCAATTTGGCCAGATCCGGCGGCACGCTGGTGCTTATGATGGCGGTCGAACGGATCGGAGCGATCGCCGAAACGCTGATCCATGACGGACGTTCGCCGGAAACTCCCGTAATGGTGGTACAGGACGGTACCCTTCCGACCCAACGCGCTCTTTACGCCACGCTATCCACCGTGGCGGAGCGCGTGAGCGCGGCTGGGATTCGGCCACCTGCGATCGTGATCGTCGGCGATGTCGTGAAGGTCGGCCAGGAGGTCGAGATGGTTCGAGCGGAGCGAGTACCGTGAAATCGGCGTCCAACAGGCCCCCTCATTCCGGTGGTGGCCGAGACCCTCGCCTTGCCGGCACCCCCCAGGAGCCACCCGACGACACCTCGTCGGATGACAAGGAATCCCCCGGCGAGCAAACAGTGACCTTCGGCGCCATCCGCGCCGACGACGACGCGGCCTCCATCCGCGCGCGCGGCCAGTCCCCCGGGCCTCAGCCGGGGACGGCCCCTCCCGGAGCGACCGGCGGTCCCGCCGCGCCTCGGGGCTGGGTGGCGGGTCCCGCGGCCCAGGGTGGCGTACCCGGTCCCGCCACGCCCCCGGGCCGGACGGCGGCCACACCCCCGGGCCGGACGACGGGCCCCGCAGGGCCGGGCCGGACGGGTGGTCCCGCTGCTGCCACCGGTTCTGCCGGTCCCGCCGGTCCTGCTGGTTCTGCCGGTCCCGCTGGTTCCGCGCCCCAGGCCGGGGCGAGCGATCCCGCCTCCCCGCCCGCCTCCGAGGAGGCGATGGCGGCCTTCCGCGCCGCAGCCGCCGCTGCCCAGGCCAAGATCGAAGCCATCACCACCTCCCGTGAGGCGGCTGCCAACCCCGCCGCCCCGCGTGTCCAGGGCGGCCGTCCGGCGGGCCCCTCCCGGGGTGGCCCCGCCGCGACCCCGTCCGCTGGCCCCCAGGGCACTCCCGGCTCCCGTGGGGGGAGCCAGGCTCCCGGTCAGAGCGCCGTTCCCGGTTCCCGTGGGGGGAATCCGGCTCCCGGTCAGAGGGCTCCCGGTTCCCCTGGGGGAAGTCCGGGTCCGGCTCCCGGTCAGGGCGCCCCCGGCTCTCGTGGGGGGAGTCCGGGCGCGGCTTTCGGCCAGGGGGCTCCCGCTTCTCGCGGGGGCGGCCCCGTCGCGGCTCCCGGTCACGGTTCTCCCGCCTCTCCGAGCGCTTCCCGTCCGGGTGCCCCCGTCCCGCCGAGTGTTCCTCGCGCCTCCGGCCCCGCCACGCCTTCCTCCGGCGCTCCCGGTGCTCCCCGGGGAGGCGCTCCCGGTTCTCGCGGGGGCGGCCCCGGTGCGGCTCCCGGTCAGGGCGTCCCCGGCCATCCGCATGCCTCTCGCGGGGCCATTCCCGGCTCGCCCGGCGCCGTCCCCGGTCCCGGTGCTCCCACCCCCCGAGGCGTCCCGGCCTCGCCGGGCGCTCCGGCCTCACCGGGCGCGCCCCGTGGGGGCGGCCCCACCACCTCTCCCGGCGTTCCCCGAGGGCAGGGCGCTCCTGGTCCCTCGGGTCCCTCTCGCGAGGACACCGCTCCCGGCGCGCTCTTCCGCCCGGGTGCTCCCGTCCCGCCGAGCGTTCCTCGCGCTCCCGGCCCCGCCACGACGCCCCCCGCCGCTCCCGCCGCCCCCGGCGCCGTTTTCCGCCCAGGCGCCCCTGTCCCGCCGAGCGCTCCCCGAGCCGGGGACGTCGCCGACACCGCTCCCGGCGCGATTTTCCGCCCGGGTGCTCCCGTCCCCCCGAGTCCCCGTACAGGTGGCCCCGTCACACCCCCGCCCGGCGGCGCCGGGCGGGAGGTTCCGAGTCCCGCTTCCTGGGAAGCCCCGGATCCCGCGGGGGAAGGCGCCGGTGCCTCCCGTACGGCCGACGATGTTCCTCCCCCTCGGCCCGGGAGCGGCGCGCCCGGCGGCGAGGACGAGCGGTCCCGCGCCGAGGACGCTCCGCCCCTTCGCGCGGCGAGCAGGACCGTTGAGGAGCGGGAGCGGTCCGAGCAGGACGCGGAACGGGACGAGGTCGTCGTCATCCTCAGCACGACCCCGGAGGAGCCTCGCGACGGCTCCAGGGGTGGCGTGGAGAGTGACGGCAGGACGCCTGACGCCGACCACGTCGAGGATGAGCAGACCCCGGCAGACGATGAGTCCCGCGCGGATGGCGAGACCGCCGACACCTCGCGGGCCGATGACGCTCCCCAGACTGCCGCCGAGAGCACCGACGGTGTCCGGAGCGACGGCCGTGACGATCTCGCGTCCCAGGACGAGGGCGAGCCCGCCGAGATCGACGACGATGACAGAACTCGCCCCGTCGCCGAGCCCGATGGCACCGAGCCCGATGGCACCGAGCCCGATGGCACCGAGACCAATCGCACCGAGACCGGTGACAGGGCCCCGCAGGCTGCCGAGCCCGGCGAGGGACCTCGGCCCGGCACCGGCCCCACCGGGAGCGGCGATGAGGTCCGGCGTGATGCCGATACCGCGGATGTCGACACCACCGTCGGCACCCCCGCGAGTGACGCCGAGACGACGGGCGGCCGGAGCGAGGACGCGGACGAGAGCGACGACGAGGCCGGTGCCGTAGCCCAGGACGGGACCGAGACCGGGACCGCCGACGGCGACGCGGAGACCGAGAACGAGGACAAGGACGAGAACGAGGGCGAGGAAGGCCGGAGCGAGAGCGGCGCGGAGGCGCAGGGCGGCCGGACGCGGGAGACCCCGCTTCCCGAGGCCGTCTCCGAGGCGCTGAGCAGCGCGCTCACCGCCGTTCGCACCGGTGTCACCGACCTCAGCTTCGGCCTGGACCTCCCCGGCGCGGACGAGGCCAGGAGGGTCCAGAGCGAGATCCTGGCCCAGCTCGACGACTACGTGATCCCTCGCGTCCACACCAGCACCGCGCCCGCGCTCGTCGTGGTCGCGGGCTCCACCGGCGCGGGCAAGTCCACGCTCCTCAACACCCTGGCCAACGCCAAGGTCAGCGCGACCGGCGTACGCCGTCCGACGACCGGAACGCCGGTGCTGGCCTGCCACCCCGACGACCACGAGTGGTTCGCCGAGGGTGAGCTGCTCGGCAGCCTCCGGCGGCTCAGCGAGCCCGATCCCGAGGGCGCCTCCGGAGGGCTCGTGCTCGTCTCCACCGAGCGCCTCCCTCCCGGCGTGGCCCTGCTCGACACCCCGGACATCGACTCGGTCGTCGAGGAGCACCACGAGATCGCCCACCGCATGCTCGACGCGGCCGATCTGTGGATCTTCGTCACCACCGCGGCCCGGTACGCCGACGCTCCGGCCTGGCGGCTGCTCCGCCTGGCCAAGGAGCGCGGGGCCCGGCTGGCCATCGTGCTCTCCCGGGTCCCGCCCAGGTCCCAGGAAGTGATCAGCAAGCACTTCGTCAGGATGCTCACCGAGTACGGTCTCGGCGAGGTCGACCGGTTCGTCATCAACGAGAGCAAGGTCACCGACGGGATGCTCCCCGATCACGAGGTGAGCGAGCTGCGTCTCTGGCTGACCGAGCTGTCGGTCGACGACAGGCGCCGCGCGCAGGCCGTACGGGCGACCCTGGACGGGGTGCTGAACAGCTTCCGCACCCGTGTCCCCGCGCTGGCCAAGCAACTGGAGATCCAGGTCGCCTTCCGGAGGGACCTCCGGGGTGACGTGGACGGCGCCTATGTCCGCGCGCTGGCCGAGATCGACAAGAGCACCGGCGACGGTTCGCTGCTCCGGGGCGAGGTGCTCGCCCGCTGGCAGGACTTCGCCGGGTCCGGCGACCTCATGCGTACCCTCCACCTGCGCAGGCCGAGCCGCTTCGGCGGCAAGGCGAACCAGCAGGCGCCCGAGCGGCTCAGCGGCCTGAGGTCCGCGCTGCGGGCGGGACTGGAGTCGGTGGTCGTCTCGGCGGCGCACCGGGCGGCGGAGGAGACCTCCTCGCGCTGGCTGAACCGTCCGGGCGCGCAGGAGGCCCTGGCGTCGGTACCCGGTCTCGGCCGCGCGTCCGACGAGCTCCTGCGCAGGACCGGCCGGACCATCGCGGCCTGGCAGGAGCACATCATCGAGCTGATACGCACCGAGGGGGTGACCAAGCGGTCGGTGGCCAGGGTGATCTCGTTCGACGTCGAGTCCCTGTCGCTGATCCTCACCATCGGGCTGCTCGGTTACGGCTCCTCGGACGCGCAGAACGGCACCGGCGCGCTGCCGCAGCGGCTGGTGCACGCGCTGCTCGGCGCGGAGTCGCTGCGCAACATCGGCGTGAAGGCTCGGAGCGATCTCCGAGCCCGGATCGGCATGCTCTTCGACGACGAGATGGCGCGTTACACCCAGGCTCTCGACAGTGCGGGCATCCCTGACGAATCCGCCGCCACCCGCCTTTACCAGGCAACGTACAACCTTGAGGTCGCCCGATGAGTGTTGGCACCGCCCAGTCAGGCCAGGGTCTCGGCAGCCGGCTCGCCGCGCTGGCCCGGATCGTGGAGCTGGGGCCGGGCAAGGTCGAGCCCAAGCTCCTCGCCGACTCGGGTCAGCTGCTGCTGCGCGCCGGTGACCGGCTCAAGCTCTCCTCCGACCACACCGTGGTCGCGCTCGCCGGGGGTACGGGCAGCGGCAAGTCGACGCTGTTCAACTCGATCTCCGGCCTGGAACTGTCGCCGACGGGGGTACGCCGCCCGACCACGGCCCGTACGCACGCCTGCGTCTGGGGCCTGGACGGCGCGGGTCCGCTGCTCGACTGGCTGCAGATCCAGTGGCGGCACCGTTTCGCGCGGGCCAGCGCCCTGGACCGGGGCGAGAGCCAGCTCCACGGGCTGATCCTGCTCGACCTGCCCGACCACGACTCCATCCGGGCGCTGACCGACACCGAGGCCGACCGGCTGATCCAGGTCGCCGACCTCGTCGTGTGGGTGCTCGACCCGCAGAAGTACGCCGACGCCTCCACGCACCGGCGCTACGTGACCGACCTGGCCGGGCACGAGGCGGTGACGATCTTCGTGCTCAACCAGGCCGACCGGCTCGACCAGGAGGAACTGGCCGAGTGCGTCGCGGACCTGGACGGCCTGCTCCGCCGCGAGGGGGTCGAACACCCCGTGATCGTCACCACCTCGGCGATCACGGGCAGGGGCGTCGACAACCTCAAGGGCGTCCTCGCCGAGACCGTTTCCAAGCGCAGGGCCGCGACCCAGCGGCTGGAGGCTGACCTCGGCCGGCTGACGCTCCGCCTCGCGAAGATCATGCCCGTCGACGGCGCGTCCGCCCCGCCCTCCTCCATCGACGACGCCCGCAGGATCGGCCTCACCGACGCCCTCTGCGACGCGGTCGGCGTCCCCGCGGTGGGCGAGGCGATGGAGAACGTGTACGCCGTGAGGTCCGGCGAGTGGGTCGGCTGGCCCTACACCCGCTGGGCCGCCAGACTCCGCCCCGACCCGCTGAGCAACCTGCGTCTGGGCGATCTGCGGGACGAGATCCACGGCCTGACCGGTGGCTCGGTGAGCGCGCAGCCGGCCGAGGTGGACACCGCCGTCCAGGCGCTCACCGACGGCCTGAGCTCGGGCATGCACGAGGCGTGGCAGAACGGGATCAGGGACGCCGCGCGTTCCCGCTCCTCGCAGTTGCCGGAGGTGCTCTCCGAGGAGCTGTCGGAGGTCGCGCCGCGGCTGGACAGGGTTCCGGGCTGGTGGCGGTTGCTCCTGGTCTGGCAGTACTTCCTGGTCCTGCTCTTCGTCGCGGGCCTGGCCTGGGTCGGTATGGCCCTCACCTACGGCGTGTTCGGCGCGGGGAGCCCGCCGGAGGGGCTGGAGGTGTTCGGCGACGCCGCCTCGCTGCCGTGGGTCGGATTGATGATCTTCTCCGTGCTGGGGCTCGGCCTGCTCACCGCGATGGCCAGCCGCAACTTCGTCGTGCTCGGCGCGGGCAACGAGCGTGACGCGCTGGAACGCGAGATGCGCCGCAGGGTCGCCGGGGTCGCCGAGAGCATGGTGATCGAGCCGGTGGAGCGGGAGCTGACCCGCTATAACGAGTTCTACTCGGCCATGCGGGGCCTGCGGGGCTGATCTGCTTCCTTCTCTCCGTTCAGGGGGAGACCGGTCCTCCTTGTCCGGAACGGGGCGGAACGGGTTCGAAATGGGTGAGGCTCATCCTCCTTGCCGGGGGGGTGAGCGAGGCCTTGTCCGGGGACGAGCAAGACCCTGTCCGGAGATGAGCGAGGCCGATCCTTCTCGTTCAGTGGGTAGCGAAGCCGATCCTCCTCACTCGGAGTGAGCGAGGCCAGGTTGTCCACAGTTCTCGCGTGTGCCCCGGGCTTATCCACAGAGCACGATTCGGTAATCCGTGCTGGGGGCGGGCCGGGCCATCGTGTCTTCCATGCCGCCGGCACTCGGCCGGCTCTCATGGGAGGCACGATGAACGACATCCACGTCACGCTGACCGGTAACGTCGCGGCCCCGCCGCGCCAACACACCTTCCCCGACGGTTCCCGGGTGACCTCGCTCAAGATCGCTTCAACGAGCCGTTACTTCGATCGCGAGAACCAGCAGTGGCGCAACGGCGAGACGACCTACTTCGGCGTCCGCTGCTTTCGCGGGCTGGCCGACAACGTCGCGCAGTCGGTCCACCTGGGCCAGCCGGTCGTGGTCCAGGGACGGCTGCGGATCCGCGAGTTCGCCCACGAGGGAGAGCGCCGGTTCATGCCCGAGGTGGAGGCCAACTCGCTCGGTCACGACCTGCGCTGGGGGCTCGGGAGCTTTACCAAGCCGCAGCGCGGCGGGCCGGTCGCGGCTCTCGGCAGCGCGGAGCGGAGCGAGCTCGACCGGGAGACCTCCGACTGGGCGATGAGCGGTGGCGCCCCGGTCGCCGCCGGGGCCACCGGCGCCCTGTCCCCGCTGAGGACCGGCCTCGACGACCCGAGGACCGGCCCTGACGACCTGAGGACCAGCCCCGGCGACGAGACGTCCGCGCCGCGCGAGACAGAGATCACGCCAAATGGTGAGGTCACCGAAGACGGTGTGACGCTCGGGGACACCGTCCACCCCCGGGGCATCACTCATCTCGGAGACATCATCGACCTCCGGGACACCGTCGACCTCCGGGACACCGTCGATCCCCGAGAGGCGGCCGATTCCGGAGAAGCCCCCACCCCCGGGGAGGCCGCCGAGGTGCCGCTGCGCGGGCCGGATCGCGAGCCCGCCGGACAGGACCGCCGGCCTGCCGGGAAGGAGCCGGTGGAGGGGGAGACCACGGCGAGGCGGGGAAGGGCGGGGAGGAGCACGACGAGGCGCCACGACGCGGTGGGGGCGAGAAGCTCGGGCACGGGGGCGGAGACGGCCGGAAGCGTGCCGGACGCGATGAGGATCCAGCCGGATGCGAGCGATGAGACGCCCTGGCCGACGCGGGAGAGCCTGGCGGCCTGAGCCGCCCTCCACTGGGAGGTCCGGGTCGCGGGCCTTCCAGTGGACCGGCGTTCGGGGCCGGACCGCCGGCACGGAAAGGGTTCGGGCGGGGGTGATGCCGGGTCAGACAGAGGATGCCGGCTCGCGCTAGGGCGCTGCCGTTCAGGCGGAGGCGGTACCGGTTCGAGCGAAGGTGATGCCGGTTCGAGCGGAGGAAGTGCCAATCCGGGCGGAGGGGGCCGGTCACAGGCAGGGAGCTGAGCGAGGGCAGGTGACCACGGGCCGAAGGATGACACGAAGGCCCAGGAGAAAGGCGAGACAGGTCGAGGGAAGAAGCCGCAGGGCCCAAGAGGCAGGCGAGAGGCGAAGCGGGCTGGAAGGGGGCGAGATGAAGCGGAGGGGTCGCAGAGAGGCAAGACAGGGGCAGGGGGAGAACGAAGGAGGGGAGCGAGGGCGAAGAGGGGAACGGGGGCGAAGGAGGGGCGAGGAGGGGGAACGAGGGGTGTAGAGGGGAGCGGGGGCGAAGGGGGGCGGAGAGAGGCGAGAAACGAGGAGTGAAAAGAGGAGACGAGAGGTGAAGAGGGGAAACGAGGGGTTGGGGAGGCGGGAGATGGGGGTTTTCGCGTGGGGGAGGTGGGGGAGAGCGTCTGACGGAGCAGGGGCCTCGTGGAGAGGGGCCTGGTGCGGGCTGAGTGAGGGGGCATCGGCCGGACGCGGTCGGTGTCTCGCCGCGACAGCGCGGTGACGCCGAGAAACCGGCCGATGGTCTTGCCCGTGTCAGATGCCGAGACACCTGTTAGGTCCAGGTCACGCCCCGCAGCATGGCTTGCTCCTTTCCCACACGGCCCGCTCGCGAGCGAGCGGTTTCCAAGACGTGGGTCAGCCGGTGGGCTGACTCACTCTGTCAAAGGTAGCGGTTACCATCGCGCGTCGCACACTCCGCAACTATTGTGTTACACATCGTTAGTCGGAGAGGGGGACGACATGGCGGCTCCCAGTCACACGTCGGTCAAACCGCGCGACGGCATGACACCCTTGGTCGATCGGTGGCCCCTGCTGGGGCAGCGTCGCCCGCTGGTCGGCTACCTCTGCGGGATAGTAGCGCTGGATCTCGCCGCGATCGTGTTCTTCTCGATATCCGGTGTTTTCCACTGGTCCGATGTGCTGACCTTCACCGCGCTGATGGCGTGCGGAGCCGTGTGCATCGAGGCCACCCGGAGACTCGGCATGCCCGCGGGCGTCTACCGTGATCTGCTCTCCGCCTGGTGGCTGCCCGCCGCACTGCTCCTCCCGCCCCTCTACGCGCTCCTGGCGCCCATCCCGCTCCAGTTCCTGCTGCAGAAGCGGGTGCGCGCGACGGTGGTCTACCGGCGGGTCGTCAGCTCCGCGGCGATCGGCCTGGCCGGATGCGCGGCCTCCCTGCTCTTCCACGCCGTGGTCGGCGACCTGAACGCGCTGACCAGGGGCGAGGGAGGGCCGATCCTCGTGGCCGTCGGCTGCGCGGTCCTGTTCACGGTGATCAACACCGCGCTGATCGCCGTCGCCGCGCACACCGCCGACCCCGACAGCCGCTGGCGGGAGGTCCTTTGGAACCGGGAGAACCTGCTCCTCGACGTCGTCGAGCTCTGTCTCGGCGTCCTCGTCTCCATCACCTGCGGGCTCAACCTGGCCCTGCTCGTCCTGGCGCTGCCCCCGGTGGTGCTGCTGCAGCGCAGCCTGCTGCACGCCCAGCTCCAGGCGGCGGCCCGCACCGACCTCAAGACAGGCCTGCTGAACGCCGCGGCCTGGCAAAGAGAGGCCGACACCGAGATCGTCAGGGCGCGCCGCACGGGGGAGACGCTCGCGCTGCTGATCGTCGACATCGACCATTTCAAGAGGGTCAACGACACCTACGGCCACCTGATAGGCGACCAGGTGCTCGTCGGGGTGGCCGACACCATCCGCAGCCAGCTGCGCGACTACGACGTGGTGGGCCGGTTCGGCGGCGAGGAGTTCGTCGTCCTGCTGCCCAGGGCCGACGTGACCGAGGCCCGCAGGGTCGCCGAGCGGCTGCGCTCCCGGGTGGGGCGGATGGCGGTCCCCGCCGACGAGAACATGATCACCGTGACCATCTCGGTCGGTGTCGCGATCATGAGTGTGCACGGAGACGACCTGATCGAGCTGCTCGCCGCGGCCGACCTCGCTCTTTACCGTGCGAAGGAGCTCGGCCGCGACCAGATCTGCCTGCCCGCCACCGTCGTGCCCCCGGCCCGCAGGCCGGGATCCGAGGCCGCTCCCGGCTGAACTCCCGCCCAACTCCCAAGCCCTGTCCCGGGTCGCCCATAGCTGAACTCCCCAGGCCCTAAACTAAAGGCATGCCGGAGTACATCTACACACTGCAGCGCGTGCGCAAGGCGCACGGCGACAAGGTCGTCCTCGACGACGTGACGCTGTCGTTCCTGCCGGGCGCCAAGATCGGTGTCCTGGGCCCCAACGGCACCGGAAAGTCGACGCTGCTGAAGATGATGGCGGGCCTGGAGCAGCCGTCCAACGGCGACGCCCGGCTCATGCCCGGCTTCACCGTCGGCATGCTCCAGCAGGAGCCCCCCCTCAACGAATCCAAGACCGTCCTCGGCAACGTCGAAGAGGGTGTCGCCGAGACCAAGGCGATGCTCGACCGCTTCAACGAGATCGCCGAGCTGATGGCCACCGACTACAGCGACGAGCTCCTCAACGAGATGGGCAAGCTCCAGGACGCCCTCGACCACCGCAACGGCTGGGATCTCGACAGCCAGCTGGAGCAGGCGATGGACGCCCTCCGCTGCCCCCCGCCGGAGTCCGAGGTCACCCAGCTCTCCGGTGGCGAGCGCCGCCGGGTCGCCCTCTGCAAGCTGCTCCTGGAGCAGCCCGACCTGCTGCTGCTCGACGAGCCCACCAACCACCTCGACGCCGAGAGTGTCCAGTGGCTCGAGTCGCACCTGGAGAAATACCCGGGCACCGTCCTGGCCGTCACCCACGACCGCTACTTCCTGGACAATGTGGCCAACTGGATCCTGGAGCTCGACCGGGGCCGCTGCCACCCCTACGAGGGCAATTACTCCACCTACCTGGAGGCCAAGGCGGCGCGGCTCAAGCTCGAGGGCCAGAAGGACGCCAAGCGCAAGAAGCGCCTGGAGGAGGAGCTGGTGTGGGTCCGCTCCAACGCCAGGGCCCGCCAGACCAAGAGCCGGGCGCGTCTGGAGCGCTACGAGGAGATGGCCGCCGAGGCCGACAAGCACCGCAAGCTCGACTTCGAGGAGATCCAGATCCCGCCGGGCCCGCGCCTGGGGACCACGGTCATCCGGTCCGAGAAGCTCACCAAGGGCTTCGAGGAGCGGGTCCTGATGGAGGGCCTCTCCTTCGACCTCCCGCGTAACGGCATCGTCGGCATCATCGGCCCGAACGGTGTCGGAAAGACGACCCTGTTCCGCATGATCACCGGCAGCGAGACGCCCGACGGCGGTGAGATCGTCATCGGCGACACCGTCAAGCTCTCCTACGCCGACCAGAGCCGGGGCGGGATCGACCCGAAGAAGAACGTCTGGGAGGTCGTCTCCGACGGGCTCGACTACATCAAGGTCGGCCAGGTCGAGATGCCGTCCCGCGCCTACATCGCCGCGTTCGGGTTCAAGGGCCCGGACCAGCAGAAGAAGGCGGGCATCCTGTCCGGCGGAGAGCGCAACCGGCTCAACCTGGCGCTCACCCTCAAGCAGGGTGGCAACGTGCTGCTGCTCGACGAGCCCACCAACGACCTCGACACCGAGACGCTCTCCAGCCTGGAGAACGCGCTGCTGGAGTTCCCGGGCTGCGCGGTCATCACCTCGCACGACCGGTGGTTCCTCGACCGCATCGCGACCCACATCCTCGCCTGGGAAGAGGGCTCCAACTGGTTCTGGTTCGAGGGCAACTACGCCGACTACGAGAAGAACAAAATCGAGCGCCTGGGTGCCGACGCGGCCCGGCCGCACCGCGTCACCTACCGCAAGCTCACCCGCGACTGATCCCGGTCCCGGAGACCGGGAACGGACAGGTCTCCGGTCCGGGCCCGCCCGCGACGGGCGCGGTCCCGGCCGGGAGTGACCGGCGCGTTCCCTGACGAGCCCCCGATGCCCCGCCGTGCGGCGGGCGCCGGGGGCTCGCTACGGTTCTGGGTGTGTTTGGACAGAGAATCGCGGACGGCGTCGGCCGTGGTCACCGGCATGTGTTCCCCAGGGCCGTCAGGTTCGCCGACATCGACTCGCTGGGACACGTCAACAACGTGCGGTTTCTCGACTACCTGGAGGACGCGCGGCTGGCGCTGTTCCATGTCGACCCCCACCGCGAGGGCACCGAGCCGTTCAAGGGGCTCGTGATCGCCCGGCACGAGGTCGACTACCTGCGTCCCCTCACCTTCCGTCCCGATCCGGTCCGGGTGGAGTCGTGGGTGACGGAGATCCGGCCGGTGCGGTTCACCCTCGCGTACGAGATCCGTGACGATGAGGAGATCTTCGTCAAGGCCCGCTCGGTGCTCGTGGCCTACGACGTGGCGAGGGCCGCCCCGCGACGGTTCGACCGGGACGAGCTCGCCTATCTGAGCAGGTTCGCCGACGCCTGAGACCGGGGCCGGCAACGGGACCGGGACCGGGACCGGGGAGCGGTGGCCGGGTCGTGTTCGCCTGTCCGGTGCGGCCGCCCTTAAAAGGGCGGCCGCACCGGGAACCTCAGGCGTCGGGGGTGTACAGCCAGGCCGCGGTGTCCGGCAGGAGCAGGTGACCGTCCACCGGGGCGCTGCCGATCAGGACGCGCTCGTGCGGCGGCAGTTGCACCGGCTCGGAACCGCAGTTGATGACGCAGGTCAGGGCACCCCGGCTGAAGATGAGGGCGTCCTCGGGGGCGTCCAGCCAGGTGATCTCGTCGGGCAGCGTGCCGCGCAGCTCGCGGCGGGCGCGCAGGGCCTCCTGGTAGAAGCTCAGCGTCGAGCCCGGGTCGTTCGCCTGGCGCTCGGCGGAGAGCACGACCCACTCGACCGGCTGGGGCAGCCAGGGGCGTGTCCCCTCGGGCGAGAAGCCGTAGGGCTCGGCCACGCCGGACCAGGGGAGGGGGACCCGGCAGCCGTCGCGGCCGGGCAGCTCTCCCTTGGAACGGGCGAAGATGGGGTCCTGACGGGCCTCCGGGGGAAGATCCTTCACCTCGGGGAGGCCTAGTTCCTCCCCCTGGTAGAGATATGCCGAGCCCGGCAGGGCGAGCATCGCGAGCAGGGCCGCACGGGCCCGGGAGAGGCCCGTCGTGGAGTTGGGCAGGCCGCCGCCGTACCGGGTCACGTGGCGGATCACGTCGTGGTTGGAAAGCACCCAGGTCGGAGCGGTCACGGCGGCCAGCGTGTCATCGATGATCTTCTTGAACGCGGGCCCGGACCAGGGCGCCTCCAGCCAGGCGAAGTTGAAGCTCTGGTGCAGCTCGTCGGGGCGGACGTACAGCGCGAGATCCTCGGCGGAGTCGGTCCAGACCTCGCCGATCGCCATCCGCTCGCCCTCGTAGGAGTCGAGCACCTTGCGCCACTCGCGGTAGACCTCGTGCACCTCCGGCCGCCCCCAGATCGGCGACTCGGCCTTGAAGGCCTGGCCCTCCGGCGGGGTGTCCGGCAGCCCCTCGGCCTTGTACAGGCCCATCGCCACGTCGATCCTGAACCCGTCCACCCCCCGGTCGAGCCAGAAGCGCAGCACGTCCAGGAATTCGGAGTGCACCTCGGGGTTGCGCCAGTTGAAGTCGGGCTGCTCGGGGGCGAAGAGGTGGAGATACCACTGCCCGTCGGGCGTCTTGCTCCAGGCCGGGCCGCTGAAGGTCGACTGCCAGTTGTTGGGCGGCAGGTCCCCGCCGTCGCGGAAGACGTAGCGGTCGCGTCCCTCGCCCCGCAGCGCGGCCTGGAACCACTCGTGGGCGGAGGAGCTGTGGTTCGGGACGATGTCGACGATCACCCGAAGCCCGAGCCGGTGCGCCTCGGAGACGAGCTCGTCGAAGTCGGCGAGCGTGCCGAAGAGCGGGTCGACGTCGCGGTAGTCGGCGACGTCGTAGCCGCCGTCGGCCATGGGAGAGCGGTAGAAGGGGGTCAGCCAGATCGCGTCCACGCCGAGTTCGGCGAGGTACGGCAGGCGCTGCCTGATGCCGGGCAGGTCGCCGACGCCGTCTCCGGAGGCGTCGGCGAAGCTGCGAACGTAGATCTCGTAGACGACGGCGTCACGCCACCAGGGGGTTTCCATGTGCATGGGTTGCCCCCGCTCGGTGGTGTTTATGCGTCGCGGCCCCCGGCCGTGCGGGGTTCGTGCGCCGGGGGCGTCGACACGCGCCGGTCCGCGCGTCGTGATCCCCGGTCACCCGGTGGTGCCGGGGACCGTGGTCACGCGGTGACCTGCGCGCCGGGGACCCTGACCGGGCCGGGACTCACGTGCCGATCGAAGGCCGGCTCACGCGTCGGGGGCGTTGACCATGCTGTGCGCCGCGTACACGAGATAGTCCCAGAGACGCTTCTCCAGGTCGTCGGGGAGCTCCAGGGAGACCACCGCGTCGTGCATCCGCCGGAGCCAGGCGTCGCGCTCGGCCGAGCGGATGACGAACGGGTTGTGCCGCATCCGCAGCCGGGGGTGGCCCCGCTGCGTGCTGTAGGTGTTGGGACCACCCCAGTATTGGATAAGGAACAGGCGGAGCCGCTCCTCGGCGCCTTCGAGGTCGTCCTCGGGGTACAGCGGCAGGAGGATCGGGTCGGCCGCCACTCCCTGGTAGAAGTGGTGCACCAGACGCCTGAAGGCTTCCTCGCCGCCGACGGCGTCGTAGAAGGACTCGGATTCCTCGGGGGTAGCGGACACGGCTCCAGCCTAATTGACGTCAGGCGGCGATCGTGATGTCGGCCCGGTCGAGGGCGGACTTGATCCGAAGGCGCAGCTCCCGGGCGACCTCCGCCTGCCGGGAGGGGATGGTCTTGGCGCTGACCCGGAAGATGATGGCCGTGTCGGAGATCTGCTCGATGCCCCAGACCTGCGGCTCCTCGACGATGATCGAGTCGCGGAAGGCGGGCTCGTTCCACATCTCGTCGGCGACCTCCTTGAGCAGGTCGCGGACCACCGGGATCTCGGAGGCGTACGCCACCGGCACGTCGACCGTGGCGCGCGACCAGCCCTGCGACTCGTTGCCGACCCGGGTGATCGTGCCGTTGCGGATGTACCAGACCCGGCCGTCGGCGTCGCGCAGGCGGGTGATGCGCAGGGTGACCGCCTCCACGGTGCCGATCGCCGCGCCCGCGTCGATCACGTCGCCCACGCCGTACTGGTCCTCCAGGAGCATGAACATGCCGGCGATGAAGTCCTTGACGAGCTCCTGGGCGCCGAAGCCGATCGCCACGCCCAGGATGCCGACGCTGGTCAGCAGGGGGGCGATGGGGACGGAGAGGCGTTCGAGGACGGTCAGCACGGCGGTGCCCATGATGATGATCGAGGCGATGTGCCTGAGCACCGAGCCGATGGTCTCGGCCCGCTGCCTGCGCCGCTCGGCCACGATCGCGTCGAGGCCCTCGGGGGTGACCGTCTCCCTGCCGCGCAGCCGCCCCGCCAGGGACGCGCGCTCGGTGGACGCCCGGCGCACCACCCGGCCGATCAGCCGGTGCGCCACGTTGCGCAGGATCAGCGCGATGACCACGACCAGCGTGATGGCGATCAGCCCCGCGATCACGGGGGCCACCCAGTCGACGGCCGCGGGCACGAGCATCTTCACGAAGTCGCAGATTACCCCACCGCCGTTCCCGCACCCCTGTGTTAAGCCAGCGCTCATGTCGAGAAGGTTGTCGACGACGACTCCCGGACCTGAGGTCGGGGTGGCGCTGGGGGTGGGGGTGGGCGTGGGGGAAAGCAGGAACACGGAGTGGATCCCTCTCGGATCGGTTCGACCGGCGGACCGGATGAGTCGTGCGACCCATCCATATTGCCGATCGAACCGGCCTCCGTCACATCACGCCGGGGAAGACGGGGACATCCTGGTCTAGGGCCGCGGGGGCGGACCCGGATGCCCCGGTGACGGGACGACCCGGACGGGACACGCACCCGGAAGCGTGTCCCGTACCGTTCCCGAAAGGGATCCCTCCGGTCACCGCCCGGACGAGAGACCGGACGGCAGCCTGTGCTTTACAGCAGTTCGTGGGTTCCGGCTCGCGAGAGCCTTCGCGTTCCGGCCGCTCTTTCCGGCGTTCCCGCCGTTTCCGCAGGTGGGAGTTCGCGCGTGTCGGCCGGTCGATTCGGAGCCGGCGGGGTGCCCAGCGTCCGAGGACGCTCCGCACCGGTCACCCCGCCGGCTCCGCCGAGCCGCGGCAGGCGCGGCACACCGGGCGGGTGAAGGCCCGGTGTGCCGCTCACCTCACTCTCCTACCGCGGCGAGTACGCGTGCGACCTTGGTCGCGGCACCGGCGGGGTCCTCCGCCGTGTGCATTCGTTCACCCCAGGACCACCAGTAGTACCAATCCCGATGGCTGGGGGCGGCGGCCTGCGCGCGGCAGGTGACGTTCTCCGCCAGGCTGGTCGCCTTCGGATTGATCACGCGCACGAACGCGCGGCCCGAGTGGGTCCGCACCACGCGGGCGTGCAGCCCGCGGCAGTCAAGCTCCGTCACCAGCCGCTCAAGGTGCCGGAAATCGTCCTCACCCACCTCGTCCCTCCTCGTGGTCTCGGCTTGCCGGCACCGAATCGTGTTCGTCCGATCACGCTTACGGTGCTGCTCGCCAAAGATGACTCACGGTGGCCCTACGGGTCAATTCGGGGAAAACCCAGTTCAGGGTGGGCGATGTGCCAAGTAGGTTGAAAGAAACAGTCCCTCGGGGGACGATTCTTAGCCAGCGGCTTTATTAGCGTGTTCCGGATGAGTCAAACGTGGTCCATCATTCTCGGTAGGCGCAGTGCGACGGAAAGATCACACTGAGTCAAGGGAGAGAGGACCGGTCGGGACCAGTGTGCCAGCCAGCCCGGCTGGCCACGAGAGAGGGGCCGGTATGTCCGGCAGGCAGCACAGGGAGACAGAGTTAGCGAGGCAGGTCCGGGCCCGTGGCCTGGCCGCCGGGAAGTCCTCGGCGCAGATAGCCGAGGAAATCTACGAAAAGTGCAGTTCGCAATTCGGGACCACTCGCATTAAAGGTCACCGCCTCGCGCACGGCGTCGCTCTCGCGGACGTCATCGAGCAGATACGGGCGCTGTTCGAGCGCGACGGCAAGGCGGCCCCCGGCATCGGCGAGACGCTCCTGTCCGCGTACGAGAGCGGGCTGAAGCGGCCCGGTCCCGAATACCTGCACTACCTGTGCTCCGCCTACCGGGTCGAACCCGCCTCCCTCGGGTACGACGGCCCGTGCATCTGCGGCCACGGCCACAAGATGCCCGGTGTCGTCCGGGGTGATCTCCAGGATGGAAGACCCGACACGTCCCCTGGTCCGCGTGAGCTGCTGATCCAGCCGATCGGCCTCGAGTATTCCGCGGACGGGGGTGAGGAGGACGAGAACGTGCTACGGAGGACGCTTTTACAACTCCTGGGCGGCAGTGCCATCGCGCTGGACGGGCAGGTGCTCGGATCGGTGGAGAGCATGCGCAGGAGGATGGACGACACGCTGGTCTCGGCCACCGTCTCGCCCGCGATGCTCGACCAATGGGAGGAATCCACGGTCGGCCTCGGCCGCCAGTACGCGAACACCGCCCCGCTCAGGCTGCTGTGCGACGTGATGCTCGAGTTCGCCGCGGTGCGCAAGGCCATGGAGCGGCGCCAGCCGGTCGACCTGCAGGAACGACTCTGCCGCATGGCGGCGCAGCTCGCCGGTCTGACCGGCATGATCATGGTCAACCTCGGTGACCACCGGCTCGCCCGGTCCTTCTTCAGGACCGGCAGGACCGCGGCGGACGAGACCGGCGACCGGGCGCTGAGGGCGTGGGTCATCGCCAGGGAGTCCCTGGTCCCGCTCTACTACGGCGATCCGCGCGAGGCGCTCAACCTCGCCAGGAAGAGCCGTGACCTGGCCGGGCAGACGCCCTGCGCGGCCCAGGCGATGGCCCCGGTGGTCGAGGCCCGCGCGCTCGCGATGATGTCGGGCTCGGGCAAGAAGGACGTGGTGGACCAGGCGAAACGGGCGCTGTCGAGGGCGAGGGCGGCCTTCTCCCAGATGACCGCCGCGGACCAGGACGACTCGACCTTCGGCTACACCGAGCGCCAGCTCTACTTCCACCAGGGAGACGCGCTGGTCAAGCTCGGGCAGGCGATGGAGGCCGACCTCATCCTGGAACAGGCGCTCACCAAGTACGGTCCGACCGACTGGCTCGACCCGACCTTCATCAGGTTCGACCGGGCCCAGTGCAAGATCCTTGAGGGTGACGTGGACGAGGCGCTGGAGATCGCCCAGCGTACGGTCTCGGGTCTCGACGAGGCCTGCCGGCCCGACATCCTCATGCAGCGCGCCCACGAGGTGGGCAAACAGGTCGAGGGGAAGGCACCCGGCCATCCCAAGCTCAAGACCTACATGGAATCGCTGCGCAGCCGCAGCGCGTCGACGGAGGATCCGGTGGCCGACAGGAGTGGCAGTTGAAGCCGAGGCTTCGGCGTTATCGCTGGTCCGACCTCGACGCCGTCTGGGCGCTCCACCAGATATGCCTCGCCCAGGTCGGTCTCGCGCCGGGAGACGGCGTCTACTACGAGGACGACTTCCCGAGGATCCACGAGATCTACCTCGCCGACCGGGGTGAGTTCCTCGTGGGGGAGATGCCCGACGGGCGCGTCGCCACGATGGGCGGTCTCCGCCGCGTCGACGACCAGACCGCCGAGATGTGCCGCATGCGAGTCCACCCGGAGTTCCAGCGTCGCGGTTTCGGCGCCCAGATGGTCCTCGCCCTGGAGGCGCGGGCCCTGGAGCTCGGTTACGCACGCCTTCGCGGTGACACCACCCTGAATCAGCTCGCGGCGATGGAGCTCTATCGCAAGTTCGGGTGGCGCGAGATTCGCCGGGAAGAGCGAGGGGGATGTGTGGTGATTTACGGAGAAAAAGACCTGGTAGCCGCTATGTCCTCTTTAACTAAATGATCTGAAATTTAGATAGCTTTACTGCTAAGTGTTGCTTATTCCGGAAATGTGCGAAAAATTGTTCTTCGTACCTACCGCTATTCATCTGGTGAGTGCGATGAAAAAGATCATTGTCCACAAAACCGGCGTGTCCAGGCTCGGTGGCGTCGCCAGCGCCATCCACAAGGGATGAGATTCTTTCCGGCCGGGAGAATCGGCCTCTGACGGCAGGCGGTCCTCGATCTCGCGGATCGGGGACCGCGCGGGCTTTTCACGCCCTGCGCATTCGGCCGCCCCTGCGCATTCGGCCCCGGTCTCGTCCTCGGCCCCGATCGCGTCCTCGGTCTCGGTCTTGTCCTCGGCCCCGATGGCGTCCTCGGTCCCGGCCGCGTCCCCGCTCTTGAGTGTGTCCCCGCTCTTGGCCGCGTCCTCGGTCCCGGCCGGGTCACCCCAGGCGGACGATCCGGGAGACGACCTCCGGCAGGTCCGGGGGCTCCAGGAAGTCGGGGAGATCGGCCATCTCCGCCGGTGAGAACCAGCCGTACCCCAGGTAGGTGATGTTCTCCTCGGCGGTGAACGCCCCCGCGCCCACCTCGGGGGTGCCTTCGAACCTGGCGAGATAGAACCGCTCGGTCTTGACGTAGTGGACGCCGATCCAGTGGAAGTCCCGGCGCACCGGCACCCACCGGTCCAGTACCGCCTCGCCCGGCAGGCCCGTCTCCTCGGTGAGCTCGCGCCGCGCGGCGTCGAGGGGGGTCTCGCCCGGGTCGATCCCGCCGCCCGGCGGCTCCCACAGGCCCCGGCCGCCGGAGGGGTCGCGCCAGTGCATGAGCAGCACCCGGCCGGACCCGTCCACACAGATCACCCGGGCCGCGGGCCTGGCGTTCGGCTGAGGGTCGTCCATAGGCCAGGGACGCTACCACCCGCCGGTCGCGGGCTTCCGGCGGCCATGGCGTCTCCTGGCCCGCCACGTGCCGGACCGCCGGGTGTGGCGTGGGGATTCGCTGTACTCTGCCCACGTCAGGTGGAAGCACCGTACGATCCGACCTCTCAAGCTCAAGGGTGAAGGCATGAGTTCCAGGGCCGAGTTTGTGTTGACGCTGTCCTGCCCGGACCGTCCCGGCGTGGTGGCCGCGGTCTCCGGTCTCCTGGCCGGGCGGGGATGCAACATCATCGAGAGCCAGCAGTTCGGGGACGTCGTGTCCGAGCGGTTCTTCATGCGGGTGCAGTTCGCCTCCACGCTGCCCGACGGGAAGCTGCGCGAGGCCTTCGCCGCGCTCGCCCCCGAGTTCGGGATGGACTTCAAGCTGCGGGACGTCTCGGTCAAGCCGCGCGTGCTGGTGATGGTCAGTAAGTTCGGCCACTGCCTGAACGATCTCCTCTACCGGATGCGCTCGGGCCTGCTCGACATCGAGATCGTCGCGGTCGTCTCCAACCACCCGGACCTGCGGCCGCTGACCCAGTCGTACGGCATCGACTATCACCACCTGCCGGTCACCTCCGAGACCAAGCCCAGGCAGGAGCAGGAGATCCTGACGCTGGTCGACCACTACCGGGCCGATCTGGTGGTGCTCGCCCGCTACATGCAGGTGCTGTCGGAGGACCTCTGCGTGAAGCTCGCGGGCAACGTGATCAACATTCACCACTCGTTCCTGCCGTCGTTCAAGGGCGCCAAGCCCTACCACCAGGCACACTCCCGCGGCGTGAAGCTGATCGGCGCGACCGCCCACTACGTGACCGCCGACCTCGACGAGGGCCCGATCATCGAGCAGGAGGTCGCCCGGGTCAACCACACCCACTCCGCGGAGGACCTCGCCGCCATCGGCCGCGACGTCGAGTGCCAGGCCCTGGCGCGGGCCGTCCGCTGGCACACCCAGCAGCGCGTCCTGCTCGACGGCCACAAGACGATCGTCTTCCCCCGCTAGCGCGGCTGATCAGCCCGGCCGAGCCTGGACGGTCAGCCCGGCCGACCGGCCTGGACGGTCAGCCTGGGTGGTCAGCCCGGCCGATCAGCCTGAACGTTCAGCTCTGGGCGGTCAGCCCGGCCGAGCCTGGGCGGTCAGCCCAACCGACCAGCCCGGCCGGTCAGCCTGGGCGCCGGGCGGGTTTCCGCGGGCTGACGCCGGTGGCGTCCTCGGGGCGGGAGACGCCGTAGGGGCGCCCCCTCTCGTCGGTGCCGACCTTCTCGCGGCCCCGCTCCTTCTTCCGGGAGGCGGTCTTCTCGGCGCCGCGGTTCTCGCTGGTGCCGACGCCCAGCGGGGACCGGGCCTCGGTGTCGGTGGCGGAGACGCCCCCGCGCTCCGCGTCGGATATCACGCGGGGCGGCCCCTTGCCTTCCGGAGGGGGGCCGAAGGCCAGGTTGCCCGACCGTACGACCTCCTCGCTCGCGTGGCCCGCGTCGCGGGAGCGGCCCTGCCTCGCCGTCTCGCCGCGGCCGCCCCTGCCGCTCCGGCCCTTGCGGCCGGGTTCGCGTTTGTCGTTCATGTCCGGTCCCCCTGGATTCGCCGGTCACTCAGCAGATTCTCGGTAGCGGGTCGCCGACCAGCAGGTCGACGATGCGGGTGCCGCCGAAGGAGGTCCTGAGCAGGACCAGTCCCGGCGGGTCGTCGTTGATCCGCCCGATGATCGCCGCCTCGGAGCCGAGCGGGTGGGAGCGGAGGGCGGCCAGCGCCGCGTCGGCGGAGTCCCCGGCCACCACCGCGACCATCCGCCCCTCGCAGGCGACGTAGAGCGGGTCGATCCCCAGCAGCTCGCACGCCCCCCGTACGGCGGGACGGACCGGCACCGCGTCCTCGTCGAGGATGACGGCGACCCGCGAGGCCTCCGCTATCTCGTTGACGACCGTCGCCACCCCGCCCCGGGTCGCGTCGCGCAGACAGCGCACCGCGCCGCCGCCGTTGCCGCCACTGCCGGTGCCGGTGCCGGTGCCGTCCGTGCCGCCGCCGCAGGCGTCCAGCAGCGCGTCGACGAGGGTGTTGAGCGGAGCGGTGTCGGAGCGGAGGTCGGCCTCGATGTCGAGTTCCCCCCGGGCGAGCATGACGGTGATCCCGTGTTCGCCGATCGGCCCCGACACGATGACCGCGTCTCCCGGCCGCGCGGAGGCCGCGCTCAGGCGGACGGGCCGGTCGAGCGTCCCGATGCCGGAGGTGGTGACGTAACAGCCGTCCGCCTTGCCCCGCTCCACGACCTTGGTGTCGCCGGTGACGATCCACACGCCCGCCGCCCGCGCGGCCTCGGCCATCGAGGCGGCGACGCGCCGCAGGTCGGCGACGGGGAAGCCCTCTTCGAGGATGAATCCGGCCGAGAGGTAACGAGGGCGGGCCCCGCACATGGCCAGGTCGTTGACGGTGCCGTTGACCGCGAGGTCGCCGATGTCGCCGCCCGGGAAGAACAGCGGCGTGACCACGAACGCGTCGGTGGTGAAGGCGAGCCCGTCGGCGACCGCGCCGTCCTCCAGGAGCTCCAGCATCGGGTTGCGGAACGACTCCAGGAACACCGCCTCGATCAGGGTGTGCGTGGCCTTGCCGCCCGCGCCGTGCGCCAGGGTGACGCGGTCCTCCCGCACGCGCGCCCCGCGCCGCCGCACCCGCTCGATCCGGTCCAGCACCTGCCGCTCCCGGTCGCGCTCCCTTTCCCTCATGTTTCTCAGGTCTTTCGGGTCCGCTGCCTGCGGCTCGACACCGGGTGATCTCGGAGGGTCCATCTCGCGTACGCCGTGGTCCCCGCCCCGGCCGGTGCCGTCTCTCCCGTCGCTCACCTCCGGGTCGCCTCCTTGACGCGCTCGCGCGAGAAGCGGCCGAAGTCGTAGTAGGCCGCGCAGGCGCCCTCGGACGACACCATGCACGTGCCGATCGGTGTCTCCGGGGTGCACGCGGTGCCGAACACCTTGCACTCCCAGGGCTTGAGCACTCCCTTGAGCACCTCGCCGCACTGGCACGCCTTCGGGTCGGCCACCCGCCCGCCCGGAATCCGGAAGATCCGTTCGGCGTCGAAGGCGGCGTACCGCTCCGTGAGCCTGAGCGCCGACTGCGAGATGAAGCCCAGCCCCCGCCACTCGAAGTACGGCCGCAGCTCCATCACCTGGCCGATGACGCGCAGGGCCTTGGGGTTGCCGTCCCACGGGACCACCCGGGCGTACTGGTTCTCCACCTCGGAACGGCCCTCGGACAGCTGTACGAGGATGCGGTAGACCGTGTGCAGCACGTCCAGCGGCTCGAAACCGGCCACCACCAGGGGCCTGCCGTAGGCGCGCGCGACGAACCCGTACGGCCGGCAGCCGATCACGGTGGAGACGTGGCCCGGCCCGATGAACCCGTCCAGGCGCAGGTCGGGGGAGTCCAGGATCGCCTTGATGGCGGGGATGATCGTCACGTGGTTGCAGAAGACCGAGAAGTTCCCGATCCCCTCGGCCTCGGCGCGCAGGACCGTCATCGCCGTCGAGGGCGCGGTGGTCTCGAACCCGATGGCCATGAAGACCACCCGCCTGCCGGGGTTCTTCCGGGCGATCTTCAGGGCGTCCAGCGGGGAGTACACCATCCGGATGTCGGCTCCCCGCGCCTTGGCGTCGAGGAACGAGCCGTTCCCGCCGGGCACCCGCATCATGTCGCCGAACGACGTCATGATCACGTCCGGCTGCTCGGCGATGTGGATGGCGTCGTCCACCCGTCCCATGGGGATGACGCAGACCGGGCAGCCGGGACCGTGCACCAGGGTGACGGCCTCGGGCAGGTAGTCCTCCAGGCCGTGCTTGTAGATCGTGTGGGTGTGCCCGCCGCACACCTCCATGAACTTGTAGTCGCGGCCGGGCTCGCACAGCGCGGCGATCCGCGCGGCGAGCGTCCGGGCCTTCTCGGCGTCGCGGTACTCGTCGACGAAACGCATCGGCCCTCACCCCTCTCCGATCGTGGATTCCCGGAGGGCCGCGATCTCGTCCTCGTACGCCTGGCCGATGCTCTCGAGGAAGTCGAGCGCGGCCCTGGCCTCCACCTCGTCGATCTTCGACATCGCGAACCCGACGTGGATGAGGATCCAGTCCCCGGGCACGACGAGTTGCCCTTCGAGCAGGCCGATGTTGATCGCGCGCTTCACGCCGCAGACGTCGACCATGGCCAGGTCAGGATGATCCGACAGGATTTCCACGATCTCGCCGGGAATGCCCAGGCACATGAGAGGCCTCCGCCATCTGGATGGATTCGAGGAGGAGGTCGTCGCCGCCCTCGGTGTCGATATCGGTGTCGCCGCATCCCGCGCAGACGGCGAAGGGCTCGACGGAGGTGGACGTGCTCCCGCAGGAGCGGCAGGTCATCCGCACGGGGACGATGACCAGCTCCACGTGGGCGTCCTCGGCCACGGACCCTTCGGAGATCGAGGAGAACGCCTGGTTGATCCCCGGTTCCGTGACGCGGAGCAGGGCGCCCGCGTGGACTCGCGCCCGCCGCACCCGTCTGCCGTCCGCGCGTCTCTCCACCGCGATGAGGATCGCCTCGGCGATCCCGAATTCATGCATGATCGTTCTCTCTCTTCGTGTTGGTTCGCGTCGCTTCGCATTGGTGCGCGTTGAGGGGTTTTTGTCGTTCCGGCGGGCCGTCATCGGAGGTGATCCGTCCGGGAGTGGTCCCTGGTCCGCCGGGGCGCGCGTCCCCGGCTCTCCGGGGTGGGCCCGCTACATGTTCCGCATCCTCAGATAGCGCTTGATGTCGGGGAGCGACTGGTAGACCAGTACGGCCACCCCCGCCAGCACGGCCCCGGCCAGCAGGCGTCTCAGCATGTCCGTTCCTCCTCGTGACCCGCGACGGCGACGGCCGTCGCGACCTGTTGTCCCGCGAGCTCGGTGACCAGGTCCGCCGCGACGCCGACGGCGTCCGCGACCGGCGCGCTGAGCTCCATGCCCGGCGAGGTGTCGGCGGGCTGGCAGCCGACGAGCAGGACGCGGCCGGTCTGGCCGCCGAGCGTGCCCGCCAGCGAGAGCACGCTCTCGGGCGTCATCGCGTGCGCGTCGACGAAGGACCCCGGCGCGGCGCCCGCCGACGGTTCGAGGACGTACAGGGTGCCGGGCGGGCCGTCGCGGGAGACCGCGTCGACCAGGATCGCGGTGTCGTAACCCCCGCCGGTCAGCTCGTACGCCAGGTGGATGCCCCGGATGCCGAAGTCGCGCACCTCGACCCCGCCGGGCAGGTCGGCTCCGGCCAGGTGCCTGACCACCGCGACCCCGAAGCCGTCGTCGCCGAGGAAGACGTTCCCCACCCCGGCCACCAGGATCCTCACGCGCCCACCTCCCCGCCGCCGTCGCCGCCGAGCGGGCGGTCGTGGCGCGGGCCTCCGGCCGATCCCTCGGAGGCCGACCTCTCCGGAGCCGGTTTCCCCGCCGATTCCGGTCCCGGAGCCGATTCCGATGCCGGTTCGTGCCCGGTCGGCCCGTCGGGGGCGGGATCCGGCGAGCCGTCCGTGAGCGGCTCGACCTCGTCGGGGGCGAAGTAGAGGAAGCGGCCGTGCGAGCGGCGCAGGTCGGCACCCGGGTCGTCGTCGAGGGTGACGGCCAGGTGGCAGGCGCCGTCGAGGTCGAGGAGGACGGCCTCGACGCGAGCGGTCCGGCCGGTCAGGAACATGTCGTGGGCGTCGGCGCGCCGCCAGCCGGGCACCAGCCGCACCCTGCTGCCCCTGGATACGGCCACCCCGGCGACCGTCACGCTGTCGGTCTCCGGGGAGACCCCGGTGTCATCGGCCGGATCCCACCAGGGCACGGGTGCCTCCTCCCGGTTCGGCGGGTCTCCGGTCTCCGGGGGGACGGGAGGAGACCGGTCACCGGCCGCCTCCACCGAGCGGATCGCGCCGTGGAGCCGTTCCAGCAGCTCGGGCGGCATGCTGCCGACCATGTCGATGAGCTCGGCCACCCGGGGGTCGGTCTCCCTCGCCTCCAGGGTCTCCTCGTCGGTGAGGGTGAGCGTGCGCAGGTGGAGCATCTCGTCGATCTCCGTGGAGTCGAACAGGGGGCCGGGGCTCTCCGGCGCGACGTCCGGGTGGTCGTAGAGGATGATCGGCGAGGAGAGCACGACGTCCCGGTGGCCGGGCTCGCCCACGAGCACCGGCCAGGTGTGCTCGTTGCGGCAGGTCTGCACGGCGGGCCGCGCCCATTCCGGCGGGTCGAGCAGGGAGACGAAGGCCCCGGCGGTCACCGCGATGATCAGGTGCGCCGAGACCAGCGAGTGCCGCAGTGCCTGCTCGCGCGGCGCGCCCAGCGGTTGCCAGTCGTCGGTGTTCTCCACCCGGGCGCGCAGCTTGACCAGGCCGTACGGTCCGGGCAGCAGCTCGGCGGAGACCCGGAGCGCGGCGCGCAGCGGCAGGTGCTCGGAGACGAGGCGCCCTATCACCTCCCCGGACGGCGCCACGATCGGCTCGACCACGCGGTCCCCGGGGATCCGTACCTCGATCACCCGCTCGGGGGCGCCGAGCAGGCCGGCGACGGGGAGGGTCACCTCCGCCTCCCGCTCGGTCGCCTCGTCGAAGGTGAGGTAGGTCCGGTGGCCGTTCCGCAGCTGCTGGACCGGCCAGTAGCCGTCGTCCTCGGCGCGCTCGACGCCGCGCGTCCTGACGTGCAGGAAACGCAGGTTCAGGTGCGCGACGGCGTACGTGGCCCCTTCCAGGAGGCACTCGGTCACACTGGCCGGATGCTCGGCGGTCGCGGTGAACCCCGGCGGTACGAGCACCCCGAACTGCCAGCGCACCTGGTTCTTGGCCGACGAGGCGCGGTAGGGGTAGAGGAGGTAGCCCTCGTAGAGCACCGCGTCCGCCACCCGTCGCGCGATGTCCATCGGAACGCTCATCGCCGGGTCTCCTTGAGCAGTAGTTCCAGGGTCTCGTCCCAGGTCGCCAGGGCGTGCCCGGACTTGAACCCGCTGAGTTCCCGCAGCGTGTCGCGGCGCAGCCGCAGCCAGCCCGAGTCCGGGAAGTATCGGTCCATCAGCTCCCGCCACACCGCCACCGGCAGCCGGCAGCGGGCCTCGCGGTGCCAGGGCACCTGGCTCACCGAGAAGCCGCCCGGCGCCCTGGCGAACACCGTGCCGCTGAAGAGCATGAGCATCGGGATCTCGCCGTCGTCCAGGGCGGCGAAGTACCGGCCCGCCGAGACCTCCAGGTCGTAGCCGCACGGCACCGGTACGTCGATCTCGGTGTTTCCGGTGAACGCCGGGACCATGACGGAGACGTCGGCGAACCGCAGCGGTCTCAGCGTGTCGCCCCATCGGGCCGGGTCCCCGAACAGGTCGCCGAGCAGCTCCGCCTCGGTGTCCTCGTAGCGCCGCAGCTGGGGTTCCACCCGGATCTGGCAGCGCAGCGCGACGGTGTGCACCCCCTCGGGGGAGGGGTCGGTGACGCGCAGCCGGAAGACCAGCGTCGGGAAGGCCGCGTACGCCTCCGCCCGCACGCCCACACAGCCGAACGCGAGCTCATCCACCGTCGTCACCCCCCGGGCCGGGCGGTACGGTGCGGCTGTCACGGTCCTCGCCGTCCGGGACGGGCGTTACGGCCTGGCTGTCACGGTTCTTGCCGTCTCGGACGGGCGGTGCGGTCTGGTTGTCACGGTCCTCGCCGTCTCGGATGGGCGGTGCGGTCTGGTTGTCACGGCTCTTGCCGTCCGGGGCGGGCGGCTGGCTGCCACGGTCCTCGCCGTCCCGGACGGGCGTTACGGTCCGGCTGCGCTCGCGCAGCCCGGCGAAGAACCCCTCGACGGCCTCCCGCGCCTCCCGGCCGCCGTCGAAGCCCTTCCAGTGCAGCCGGATCAGGCCGACCAGCTCGTAGCAGGCGTCGATCGGGACCAGGTGGCAGGCGAAGCCGCCGTCGGGGCGGCGGTCCACCAGGAGCGCCTCCACGTCGGGCCGGACACCGGCCATCGCCGGGTTGGCCGCCAGAACGCGTTCCCACGTCTCCGGCGGCAGCGGCGACTCGGTGGCCCCGGCCGGGCTCGGGTAGAACGCCACGGTCCGATCCGTCGCGGAGTCGCGGAGGAAGAAGGCCGTGCGGACCGGGATCCGCATCTCGTCCCAGTCGGCCGCGTCCAGCAGGAAACGCGGGTCGTGCAGGTAGCGTCGCGGGACGGCCCGGTAGCGTGCCCGGTCTGACGTGTCGCCGGTGAACAGCAGGTGGCAGGCCCGGCAGGCGCACAGCAGCCGCCGTCTCTCGACGTTCACGACGTGGCCGTGGTCCTCGCCCGCGGGGGCCGCGCACACCTCGCAGAGCGTCACCCGCGACTCGCCGGACCGGCCCGCCCGGGGCGGCTCGCGGAACCTGCGCAACCCGGTGGCCCTCACGACACCCGCTCCTGCTCCCGCGCGGGCCCCGATCCCGGTCCCGAAACCGGAGCCGGAGCCGGAGCCGGGTTCGATCCCGAGACCGAGACCGGAGCCGTGGCCGATCCCGCAGCCGATCCTGCGGCCGGTCCCGAGGCCAATCCCGCGCCCGGAACCGGTGTCTGTCCGGGCACCGGGCACGGGCCGGGCGGGCGGCGCTGGATCTGCAGCACCCCCGGCCGCCCGCCGCTCACCCCCTCGACCCCTTCGACCCCCTCGACCTCCACGCCCGACACCTCGGGCGCCGCCTGGGCGATGGCCCGTTCGATGGCGTCGGTCACGGTGAGCGCCGAGGACGGGCAGCCGTGGCAGGCCCCCTCCAGGCGGAGCCGCACGATCCCGTCCTCGCCCACCCCGAGCAGCTCCACGCCGCCCTCGTGCGACCCCAGGTGGGGGCGTACGGCGTCCAGCGCGTCGCGGACGCGTTCGGCCGTGGTCAGCGGGTGCAGGTCGTGCAGGACCAGCAGCCCGGACACGAGCGGGTCACCGGCCATGCGGCCCAGCACCTCGGCGGCCTCGGCCTCGACGACGATCTCGATGACGCGCTCCAGACCGGCGCCGTACAGATCGAGGAGGGCCCGTACGAGGTCCTCGGCCTTGGCGCGCGTCACGGCGTCGCTCAGCGCGCCGAGGTCGGCGATCAGCGCCTCGACGCGATCGCCCGTCGCCCGGACGTCATGGGCTTGCGGCATCTGCCCGGGTCCCCCTTCCGGTGCCGGGAAACGGTCGGCTCACGTGGTGCCGAAGGCGTGGGGGGTGTGCACCCTGCGCAGCTCCTCGCCACCGCCGAGGTACATGTGCACCCCGCACGGCAGGCACGGGTCGAAGCTCCGCACGGCGCGCATGATGTCGATGCCCTTGAAGTCCGCGGGCGGGTTCTCCTCGAAGATGGGCGTGTTCTGCACCGCGTCCTCGTACGGCCCCGGGGTGCCGTGCACGTCGCGGACGCTGGCGTTCCAGGGCGTCGGCGGGTACGGGTGGTAGTTGGCGATCTTCCCGTTCCTGATCACCATGTGGTGGGAGAGCACGCCCCGCACGGCCTCGGTGAAGCCGCAGCCGATCGCCTCGTCGGGGACCGTGAACGGCTCCCAGGTCTGGGTGCGGCCCGCCCGGACCTCGGCCAGGCCCCGCTCGACGAAGTAGAGCGCGCACGCCGCCGCGTAGGCCTGGAAGTAGGTGCGGGCCCGGTTGCGCTCCAGGGCGTTGGACAGCGGCTGCCCCTTGAACTCGGGAATCTTCCACTCGAACGTCTTCTCCGGCCTCAGCGCCGTCTTCGGCAGGTTGATCCGCACGCTGTGGCCGGTGGACTCGACGTAGCCGATGTCGACCCTGCCGGACAGCGCCGTCGACCAGAGCCTGGCGATGGGCCCGCCGCCGGTGTCGAGCGCGAGCGCGTCCTCCCCGTCGAACCAGCGGGGCGACATGACCCAGCTGTACCTGCCGCCGAAGTCGCGTTTCTGCGGGTGCGGGATGGTGTGCTGGTTCCACGGGTGCCGGATGTCGACCGGGTTGCCCAGCGGATCGTGGGTGACGAACGGCTCCTGGTCCTGCCAGTCGTCGTAGTAGGAGCTGCCCAGCAGGATCCGGATGCCGAGGTTGATGTCGACCAGGTCGTCGGTGACCAGCCCGCCGTCGACGATCACGCCCGGCGTGACGAACATCTCCCGGCCCCAGGCGCTCATGTTCCGGTAGGTGAAGTCGCAGTGCTCGGGGTCCTGGAAGCTCCCCCAGCAGCCGAGCAGCACCCGCCTGCGGCCGACCTCCTCGTAGCCGGGCAGCGCCTGGTAGAAGAAGTCGAACAGGTCGTCGTGCATGGGCACGACCCGCTTCATGAACTCGACGTAGCGCATCAGCCGGGTCAGGTAGTCGGTGAACAGCTGCACCGTCGCGACCGTGCCCACCCCGCCCGGGTAGAGCGTCGAGGGGTGGACGTGCCTGCCCTCCATCAGGCAGAACATCTCGCGGGTGAGGCGGCTCACCGCCAGCGCCTCGCGGTAGAACTCGCCCTCCAGCGGGTTCAGCGAGCGCATGATGTCGGCGATGGTCCGGTAGCCGTGGTCGCCCGCGTGCGGCGCCTCGGTGCGCTCGGCCATCGCCAGCACCCCGGGGTTGGTCTCGCGGACCATCTTCTCGCAGTAGTCGACCCCCACCAGGTTCTCCTGGTAGAGGTTGTGGTCGAACATGTACTCGGCGGCCTCGCCGAGGTTGAGGATCCACTCGCCCAGGGCCGGGGGCCGCACCCCGTACGCCATGTTCTGCGCGTAGACCGAGCAGGTCGCGTGGTTGTCGCCGCAGATCCCGCAGATGCGGCTGGTGATGAAGTGGGCGTCGCGCGGGTCCTTGCCCTTCATGAAGACGCTGTAGCCGCGGAAGATCGACGAGGTGCTGTAGCACTCGGCGACCTGCCGGTTCTTGAAGTCGATCTTGCAGTAGAGGCCGAGGCTCCCGACGATCCTGGTGATGGGGTCCCAGGCCATCTCCACGAGGTCGGGGTTGTGCTCCGAGGTCGTCATGTCAGCTCCAGGGCGCCTTGTAGCCGGTCAGCAGCTCGCGCCCCTTGTGGCGCCACTTCGGTTCCTTGTCGACGGTCCGCAGGGTGATGCCGCGCAGCGCGCGGACGACGGTCCCGTACGCGCCGCTCACCGCCGAGGAGACGTGGGCGCCGGGCGGCTCGTCCATGAAGGGCATGAACTTGTCGGGGAAGCCCGGCATCGTGCAGGCGATGCAGATGCCGCCGACGTTCGGGCAGCCGCCGATGCCGTTCATCCAGCCGCGCTTGGGGACGTTGCACCGGACGACCGGCCCCCAGCAGCCGATCTTGACCAGGCACTTCGGGGAGCCGTACTCGGTGGCGAACTGGCCCTGCTCGTAGTAGCCCGCCCGGTCGCACCCCTCGTGCACGGTCTGGGTGAACAGCCACGTCGGGCGCAGCTCCTCGTCCAGCGGGATCATCGGCGCCTGCCCGGCGACCTGGTAGAGCAGGTAGAGGAGCGTCTCGGAGAGGTTGTCCGGCTGCACCGGGCAGCCCGGCACGTTGACGATCGGCAGCCCCGCCTTGGACCTCCAGTCCCGGCCCAGATAGTCGGCGACGCCCATGGCCCCGGTCGGGTTCCCCGCCATCGCGTGGATGCCCCCGTACGCCGAGCAGGTGCCCGCGCACACGATCGCGGTCGCCTTGGGCGCGAGCAGGTCCAGCCACTCGCTGGTCGTCATGGGCTGTCCGGTCTCGGGGTTGTTGCCGAACCCGGACCAGTAGCCCTCCTGCTTGATCCTCTCGTTCGGGATCGAGCCCTCGACGACCAGCACGAACGGGTCCAGCTCGCCGCGCTTGGCCTTGAAGAACCACTCGATGAAGACGTCCCCGCCCTGCATCGGCCCGGACTCGAAGTCGATCAGCGGCCAGTGCACGGCCACCTTGGGAAGCCCGGGGAGCGCGCCGAGCACGATGTCCTCGATGCTCGGCTGGGTCGCCGCGGTGAGCGCGACGGAGTCGCCGTCGCAGCTCAGCCCGGCGTTGATCCACAGTATGTGGACGACGGGTTCCTCCCGCTCCCGGGATCCGCCGCTCGCTGCGTCCGTCGGCGCTGTCATGACGCCTCCCACTCCTCGTGGATGTCTGCGGAACGTGAAGGGGGAGGACCTGCGCGGATGCCCTCCCTCACCCGGGGCTGTGCGCCCGCGGTGTCGGCGCCGGTCCGAGCGCGTGCCGGGTGAGTTCCCGGAGGACGTGGTAGAGGGTGGTCTGCGCCTCCTGGATCCGGTGGACCGAGGAGGAGGGGACGACGAACAGGTGGTGCAGGACGCCCCGCTCGGACAGCTCGGCCAGCCTGCCGCCCCCGCCCCCGGCCAGCCCGACGGTGAGCATGCCCCGCCGGGCCGCCTCCTCGAACGCCCGGACGACGTTGGCCGACCCGCCGCTCGTGGACAGGCCGACGGCGATGTCCCCCGGACGGCCCAGCGCCGCGAGCTGCCTGGCGAAGACCACCTCGAAGCCGACGTCGTTGGAGAGCGCGGTGACCACGGCGACGTCGCCGGTCAGGCAGAGGGCGGGCAGGGCAGGGCCGTCGCATGGTTGCAGGAAGGCGGTGGCCATCTCCTGGGCGTCGGTGCTGCTCCCGCCGTTGCCGAAGCTGAACAGCCGCCCGCCCGCGGCGAACCGCGCGGCCATCTCCTCGGCGCAGGCCGCCACCTCCGCCGCGGACTCGGTGCCGATCCGCCCGCGCAGCCGTACGATCTCGCCGGTCTTCTCCTTAGCCGATCGGACGGCCTCGGCCTCCACCTCCGCCTCCGCCGTCCCGGGCGCGGCCCGGCCGGTAGTCCGGCCGGTGGTCCGGTCGGTGGTCCGGTCGGTGGTCTGGCCGGTGCCCTGGTCTGTGTACTCGTCGTGGTCGTCGTACAGGAAGGGGTACAGGCCGCGCACGGCCTCGGCGGGTGTTCTATCGAGCCTGCTCATCGCCGTCCTTCCTGCTGTCGTTGTCGCTGTTGCTGTCGGCGTCGGCGTCGCTGTCGTCTTCGTTGTCGCTCCGGTGCGCGATCACGGCGATGGCCTCCCTGGCGTGGACGAGGACGGTGTCGCCCACCGCCGGGTCGACCAGCGCCACGCTCACCTCTTCGAGGACCCCGCCCGCGTCGACGATCGCCAGCTCGCCCTCCAGCAGCCTGACCACGCTCATCGGCAGCGCCTGGTCGGAGCAGGTGACGCAGACACCGCCGGTGCAGTCCTCGGGGCCGTTCACCGGTCCACCCCTCTCCCGGCCGGGCCGAGCCGGTCGAGGAAGACGTGGACCAGCTCCCACAGCAGGTGGTAGGCGGTGACGTGGACCTCCTTGACCACGGCGGGATCGTCGGACGCGGCGACCAGGACGTGATCGGCGGGGAGGCGACCGGCGTAGGTGTGGTCGACCGAGGCGTGGCTGGCCGAGGTGCGGTCGGCCGAGGTGTGGCCGGTCAAGGTATGGCCGACCGAGGCACGGCCGGTCAGGGCGATGGTCAGCAGGCCCAGTTCTCCGGCGGCCTCCAGCCCTCGCAGGACGCTCGGGCACCGGCCGTCACGGGAGATCCCCAGGGCCGTGTCGGCGGCGTCCGCCCAGTGACGCACCTGGTGGGCGAAGACCTCGGCACCGCCCTTCGGAGAACCCTCGCCCTCCGGAGAGCGCCCGTTTTCCCGGGAGCCCTCGCCTTCCTGGAAGGCCGCGCCTCTCAGGAGGTCCCCGTCTCCCTGGAAGCCGCGGTCTTTCCGGAGGTTCCCACCTCCCGGGGAACTCCTGCCTCCCTGGAAGCCCTCGCCTTCACGGAAGGTCTCGTCGTCCCCGTTCCCGCCGCCCGTCTCGTCGTCCGGCCGGCCCGCAGTCGGGGCGCCGTTGCTCAGCGCCACCGCCGGGAGTGCCCTCTTGCCCACGATGACCGGGTGCATGAACTCGACCGCGATGTGCGCGGCGTCCGTGCCCGCGCCGCCGAACACGATCAGCTTGCCGCCGAGGCGGAACCCGGTGGCCATGGCCCGGGCGGCACGCGCGATGCCTTCCACGTCACCCGCGAGGGCGCGTCCGGCGTGGTCCCGCCGTGCGAAGGCCGCGATGACCGCCGCCTCCGTGACCGGTATGACGGCCGGTGGCGGAAGAGGCGTTGTTCGCGTACTCGGTGTGCCAGGCATGTCGACGCTCCGTATTTTTCACGGTAGCCGCCACATTACGATTGGCCGTTTCAGGCCCGACACCCCCGGCTCGACAACCAACGGCAAAGCTCTGATCATTGACGTAACCTTCCCGTCCAGATCATGCGTGCCCCCGGGGCGTTCCCGCCGGTCGCGGGAAGGATGGCGGGATGGGCACGGGACGCGCACGGGCACGGGTCCGGGTCAGGATCAGGGTCGAGGGAATCGTGCAGGGAGTGGGATTCCGCCCCCACGTCCACTCCCTGGCGCGGGACCTGGGGCTGTCCGGGTGGGTGGGCAACGACGACCGGGGCGTGTTCATCGAGGCCGAGGGGGAGCCCGGCGACGTCGCGCGCTTCCAGAAGGACCTGCGGGACCAGGCCCCGCCGCTGGCGGCGATCCACCGGGTGACGGCCACCGCGATACCGGCGTGCGGGGACCGGGGGTTCCGCATCGAGGCCAGCCGGGGAGGGGCCCGGCGCTTCACCTTCGTCTCACCAGATGTCGCGACATGTGATGACTGCCTGGCCGAACTGTTCGACCCCGCCGACCGGCGCCACCGCCACCCCTTCGTCACCTGCACCGGCTGCGGGCCGAGGTTCACCATCATCCGGGACGTCCCCTACGACCGGCCCGCCACCACGATGGCCGGGTTCGCCATGTGCGGGGAGTGCGAGAGGGAGTATCTCGACCCGTCGGACCGCAGGTTCCACGCCCAGCCGATCTGCTGCCCGGCCTGCGGCCCGGTCCTCCGCCTCCTGGACGGCGGCCTTCGCGGCGAGGGCCCGCCCGCTCACGGCCCGGCCGCCGCCCGTCCCGGCGCCGGCCCCACCCTTAGCACCCGGGACGGCGACGGCTCGCACGCCCACCACCCCGACCTCCGTACCAGGGACGGCTCGCATCTCCATGGCCCCGGTCCTCGCGCCCGGGACGGCGACGGCTCGTACGCCGCCCGTCCCGGTGCCGGTCCGGCCGGCGGCGGCGATCCGATCGCGGCCGCGGTGGAGGTGTTGCGGGCGGGCGGGGTCCTGGCCGTCAAGGGGCTCGGCGGGTATCACCTGGCGGTCGACGCCACCGACGAGGAGGCCGTCCGGACCCTCCGCTCCCGCAAGCACCGCGAGGACAGGCCGTTCGCGGTGATGGTCCCCGACCTGAGCGCCGCGCGGGCGCTGTGCGAGCTGGACGCCGAGGGCGAGCGGCTGCTCACCGGCCCCCAGCGCCCGATCGTGCTGCTGCCCCGCCGCCCCGGAGCCGCGGTGGCCGGAGCCGTCGCGCCGGGCGACCGCCGCCTCGGCCTCATGCTGCCGTACACCCCGATCCACCACCTGCTCGCCGCCGAACTCGCCCGCCCGTACGTGCTCACCAGCGGGAACCTCTCCGACGAGCCCATCGCCCACCGCGACGCCGACGCGCTCTCCCGGCTCGCCGGGGTCGCGGACGCCTTCCTCACCCACGACCGGCCGATCCACGTCCGCGCCGACGACTCCGTGCTCCTCGTCACGCGGGGGAGGACGGTGCCGCTGCGCAGATCCCGGGGGTACGCCCCGGAGCCCCTGCCGCTCTCACCGCCCGCCCGGCGGGCCGTGCTCGCCTGCGGCGCCGAGCTGAAGAGCACGTTCTGCCTCGCGAGGAGGGGGTACGCCTTCGTCTCCCACCACATCGGCGACCTGGAGAACTACGAGACGCTGCGCTCCTTCACCGAGGGGATCGAGCACCTCGGGCGCCTGCTCGGCATCACCCCGGCGCTGGTCGCCCATGACCTCCACCCCGAGTACCTGTCCACCAAGTACGCCCTCGACCTGGAGGCGCCGGGATCGGTGGAGCTGACCGGGGTCCAGCACCACCACGCGCACATCGCCTCCTGCCTGGCCGACAACCGCGAGACCGGCCCGGTCATCGGGGTGGCCTTCGACGGCCTCGGCTACGGCACCGACGGCACCATCTGGGGCGGCGAGTTCCTGGTGGCCGACCTCGTCGGATTCACCCGCGCCGGGCGCCTCGCGCCGGTGCCGATGCCCGGTGGCACCGCGGCGATCAGGCAGCCCTGGCGGATGGCGGCCGCGCACCTGCGCGCGGCGTACGGTGACACGCTCCCCCCGAACCTGCCGGTCAGGGCCCGCCACGGCTCGCGCTGGGACGAGGTGGTCGCGGTGGCCGAGACCGGGACGAACTCCCCCCTCACCTCCAGCGCCGGGCGCCTGTTCGACGCGGTAGCGGCGATCCTCGGCCTCCGCGACACCGTCACGTACGAGGGACAGGCCGCGATCGCCCTGGAACAGTGCGCCGACCCCGCGGAGCGGGGCGCCTACCCGGCCGGGATCGTCGACGAGGGGCCACTCGTGACGATCCGGTCCGCCGACCTCGTCCGGGCGGTCGTCGAGGACACGCGCGCCGGGGCGGTTCCGGCGCTCGTCTCGGCCCGCTTCCACAACGGGCTCGCCGCCGCCACCGCCCGGGTGTGCGCGCGGCTCCGCGAGGACACCGGCCTTGGCACGGTCGCCCTGTCGGGCGGGGTCTTCCAGAACCGGCTGCTGCTGGAGGGCCTCGTCGCCGCCCTCCGGCTCCGGGGCCTCCGGGTCCTGACCCACCGGGCCGTCCCCCCGAACGACGGCGGCATCAGCTTCGGCCAGGCCGCCGTCGCCGCGGCCCGCGACACCCTCGGTCCCCCTTAGACCGGCACATCCCCTCAGATCAACACAAAGCCACCGTCCCGGAACCCCCGTCCCGGAACCGCCGCTCCAGGACCCGTCATGCCGGAACCGTCGCTCCGGAGCCACCCCTCCGGGACCGCTGTGTTGGAACCGGCACGCGAGGATCGCCGGGTCAGGGCTGGTACGTGCCGAAGTACCAGTCGTTGCCCTCCGGGTCCTTGCAGGCGTATTCCCGCGAGCCGTAGTCCTTGTCGGCCGGCTCACTGGTGATCTCCGCCCCGGCCGCGACGGCTCTGGCGTGGTGGGCGTCGGTATCGTCCACGACGACGTAGATCCCCGGCCCGCCCGGCTCGCCCATGCCGGTCATGATCATTCCGGTGCCGACGATCAGCTCTCCGTGACGGACGCCCCCGCCCGGGTCCGTGACGAGTTCGTGAACCTCGAAGCCGAACGCCTCGACCAGCCAGTCGACGGCCTTGCCCGCGTCGCGGTAGAAGACCAGTGGATACACCGTTCGCATGTTCGCTCCTCCTGTGTGGTGACCACCACGGTGTCACCGGCGGGAGCGGCCGGGCTTGGACAAATCTGACCCGGTCACCCGAGGGCGAGCGAAGGCGGCACCAGCTCGCGGGGAGTGGCCCCGGCCATGGCCCTGAAATCGCGGTTCATGTGGGCCTGGTCGTAGTAACCGCAGGTGGCGGCGGTGTCGGCCAGGGACATGCCGGACCTCAGGCGGCCGGTGGCGTGCTCGAAGCGCAACACCCTGGCCGCGACCTTCGGCGCCAGCCCGATCTGGTCGTGGAAGCGGGAGACCAGGTGCCGGTGGCTCCACCCCAGCTCGGCGGCGATCGAGGCCACGGACACCGTGCCGTGGGTGGAGACCAGGCGGCTCCACGCCCAGGCGACGCGGCGGTCCGCCCCCGGCGCCTCGCCGATGCGCCCGCTGAGCGCCTCGTCCAGCAGGGCGATCCTGGCGGCCCTGCCGGGGGCCTCCGCCATCCGCTCGGCCGTGGTCGTGGCCCAGCCCCCGAGCACCTCCTCCAGCGAGACCATCCGGTTGGTCAGCTCCCGCAGGGGCATCCCGAGCAGCCGTCTCGCCCCGAGCGGCGTGAGGTTGACCTGCACCCCCTCGGCGACCCCGGCCGTGGTGGTGTCGACGTAGGTGTCGTGCAGGCCACCGGCGAACGAGGCCAGCCGCCGGACCCCCGCGGGGCCGCTCAGCGTGAGCGGCTCGCCGAACCCGAAGATCATGACGACCCCGGCGAACGGCGACTGCCGCCGGGGCGTGGGAGCGGCGCGACGCTCGGTGTAGGCCGACAGATGCGTGACGTACGGACGCAGGAAGGCCCCCGCCTCGCTCTCCGTGAAGGTCAGGCCCTCGGCCGCCGCGTCGTCCACGCCCCGACCCTAGCCGCCGCCACCGACACTTCACCGACCGGCCGCGAGGTCCACCCGTCCGTACGGCCATCGCTCCCTTCTCCGAGCCTGCGCGTCGCGCTCGCAGGCCCGGAAGGATCACACGATGGCCGTCCCCGTCTCACAACGCCGGCCCGCCACCGGGAAAGCCGTACGCCCTAGGAGGTGAGACCCGTGTGGTAGGCGAGGAAGGTGAGCTGGTCGGAGGCGAGCTCGACGGTCTTGCTCACCGCGCGGGCCCCGTGACCGGCCTCCGCCTCGTTGCGGAGCAGGATCGGCCGCTCCGAGGCCTGGGCGTGCTGCAGGGCCGCGCACATCTTCCAGGCGTGCAGCGGGTGCACCCGGGTGTCGGACTGGAAGACGGTGAACAGCGTCGCCGGGTAGGAGACGCCCTCCCGCACGTGGTGGTAAGGGGAGTAGGCGTGCAGCCAGGCGAACTCGTCGGGCTTCTCGGCGGAGCCGTATTCGACGTTCCACGTCGCGCCCAGGCCGAACAGCTCGTAGCGGACCATGTCGAGCAGCGGCGCCGAGCAGACCACCGCGGCGTACAGCTCGGGGCGCTGGGTCAGGGCCGCGCCGACCAGCAGGCCGCCGTTGGAGCCGCCGGAGATGGCCAGCTGCGAGGACGTGGTCACACCGGTGGCGATCAGGTGCTCGGCCGCCGCGTGCAGGTCGTCGAAGACGTTCTGCTTGTGGGAGAGCATCCCGGCCCGGTGCCACTCCTCGCCCTGCTCGCCGCCGCCGCGCAGCTGGGCGATGGCGTACGTGCCGCCCGCCTCGACCCAGCTCAGGACGGACGCCGAGTAGCCGGGGGTCATCGAGATGCCGAAGCCGCCGTAGCCGTACAGGACGGTGGGGCGCGGGCCCTCGGCGCCGGGGAGGGAGATCACCAGCATGTGGACCTCGCTGCCGTCGGCCGAGCGGTAGGTCACCTGCTCGGTGTCGACGGCCGGCACCTCGATGGCCCCGGGGGAGGCCGCCCAGAGCGTCGTCTCGCCGGTGAGGGCGTCGTAACGCTGGATGCTCGGCGGCCTGGTGTTGTCGGTGTAGCCGAACCAGGCCTCGTGACCGCCCTCGGGACGCTCGCTGATGCCGCCGATGGTGCCTAGCCCCGGGGTCGGCACCTCGCCGACGCGCTCGCCGCCGGCCAGGTCGTGGACCGAGATCTCGCTGATCGCGTGGCGGGTCCAGCCGACGAGCATGATCGGCCGGTCGAGACCGTCGAGGATCGCGAAGTCCGTCAGCACGGCCTCGGGGTCCTGCGGGATCAGGTCGCGCCAGTTCTCGAACCGCGGGTCGGACGGGTCGGTCACGCAGACGCGGGCCCGCGGGGCGTCCCGGTCGGTGAAGACGTACAGGCGGCCGTCGCGGCCGAAGTGCAGGGCGCTCTGGGCGTCGACGCCCTCCTGGACGACGACCAGGTCGGGCGAGGAGTGGGAGGACGCCTGGAGGTCGGCCACCCACAGGTCGTTGCGCGGCGCCGTACCCCTGGAGGCGGAGATCTGCAGCCAGCGGCCGTCGAGGGAGACCGCCACCCCGTAGTAGTTGGTCTTCTCCAGGCCCTCACCGAAGATCAGGACGTCCTCCTCGGTGGAGGTGCCGACCTTGTGCAGGTAGACCCGGCGGTGGTACTGCTCCTCGCCTTCGGGCACCTCGGTGGCGGGCAGCCTGCGCACGTAGTAGAAGGCCTCGCCGCCGGGCAGCCACGCCACGGGGGAGTAGCGGCAGCGGTCGATCGGCCCCTCGATCCGGTCGCCGTACGCGACGTCCATCAGGTAGAGGCTCGACTCCTCGTCGCCGCCCACCGAGACCTGGTAGGCGAGCAGGCGGCCCTCCTTGTCGGGCTGCCAGGAGTCGAGGGTGGTCAGCCCGGTCGGGTCGAGCGTCATCGGGTCGAGCAGCGCCCGCTCGGCGCCGCCGGGATCGACGGTGTAGAGGACGGCGTGCTCCTGCCCGGGGGTGCGCCGCATGAAGAACCGCCGCTCCCCGCGCCACGTCGGCGCGCCGATCGACCCCGAACCGAGCAGCTCCGCGATCCGGGCCTTGAAGGCCTCACGCCCCGGAAGGGCGTCCAAACCGGTCTCCAGCAGCCTCTCCTGTCCCACCAGCCAGTCCTTCGTCGCCGGGTCGTCCGGGTCCTCAAGCCATCGGTAGGGGTCGGGAACAGGCACACCGTGGAGCTCCTCGACGAGCTCGAGACGGCTGGCTGGAGGGTACGGCTGTCGCGTCATGGCAGGAACCCTACGACCTCCGGGCCGCGGGACGGGGCCATTGCGCGGGCGGCGTATCTGATCTGCGACGGGAGGAGTTAAGAACTGGTAATGCGGGCATAAAACGTATCAGGTGTCTCTCCAGTCATTTATGGGTGGCGAGAACCACGTTGCAGCAGCCAAACTTGGTGAAGGACGGTGCCGTGGTGAGCATCCGCTGGGCCGTCCGGCGGAGGTCCTCGTGACGGAAGCGCCCGGGCCCCAGGAGGGGCCGCCAGCCGGGGCACGCATCGGCGTGCCCCCCCGATTGACGCGTCGTGCGGCGGGAGAGGCCCGCTGATGCGCCAGGTCCTGCTCTTGAACGCCACCTACGAACCCCTGACCACCCTCTCCCTGCACCGGGCCGTCGTGCTCGTGCTCAGGGAGAAGGCGGACGTCGTGCACCGTGACGGGCGGGGCGCCGTGTTCCGCTCGGCGAGCCGCACGCTCGACGTCCCCTCGGTGATCAGGCTTCGACGATATGTCCGGATCCCTTACCGGTCGCGGATCCCGCTGACCCGAACCGCGCTGATGCGCCGGGACGACTACCGGTGCGCCTACTGCGGACAGCGGGCCGAGACCATCGACCACGTCATCCCGCGCTCGCGAGGCGGCCCCCACACCTGGGAGAACTGCGTCGCGTCGTGCACGACGTGCAACCACCGCAAGGCCGACCGCATGCTGGAGGAGCTGGGGTGGACGCTCAACGTCGCCCCGGTGGTGCCACGCGGCGTCCACTGGCGGTTGATCGGCGCGCACATCGTCGGTGACCCCCAGTGGGCGCCCTACCTCGCGGAGAGCGCGGCCTAGGGCCGGGACACCCGCGCCCGCGGGCCGGGATCCGCTGACAGGGCCGTCGCGGCCGCCTTCCCGAAGGCGTCCGCGACGGCCACAGCCGTCCTGCCATGTCCCACCCGCCCCAGGCGGCTCGTCCCCGCGCACCTCCGGCCCGCGGACGCTCCCCCCACGCCGGGTCGCTCATTTTCGTCCTCCCACGCTCGCGCACCTCCAGCCACGGCCGCCCTGCCCTGCCCGCACCAGGCCGATCGTCGACGCGCTCCCCGCTCGCGCACCTCCGGCCGGAAGCCCCCCTGTCCCACCCGCCCCAAGCGGCTCGTCCCCGCGCTCCCCGCCCGCGCGCCAGGCCCCGCCCGCTGGCGCGGAAGATCCACGATCGGCACAATCGCCTCATGACATGGATCTTCACCTCCGATGTCGAGGCGTACACGGGCGTGACGGAGCCGTGGCTGCTGCGGGATCCGGTTCGCAACACCGTCCCCCTCACGGTCCTGCGCGCCGTACGCAACGGCCTGTGGGGCGACGACCCGCTGCTGGGGCGGCTGGAGCGCGACGGCGAGGTCGTGGCGGCGGTCGTCCAGACTCCTCCCCACGCCCTCCTGCTCCCCGAGATCCCCGCCGGCGTCGTGCCGGAGCTCGCCAGCCAGCTGATCGAGGCCGAGAGGGCGATCTCCGGTGTGAGCGGCCCGCTCCCGCTGGCCGAGGCGTTCGCCGCCTCCTGGTGGCGGCCCGAGGCGGGGCGCCGCGCCGAGCGCCTCTACCGCCTCGACGCGCTCACCTCCCCCGACCCCCTGGCGGACGGGGCCTCCCGCGTCGCCGAGGCCGCCGACCTCGACCTCCTGGTCCGCTGGAGCGAGGCGTTCCAGGCCGAGGCCGAAGGCGTCGCACCCGTCGACCTGACCGCGTTGGTGGCGAGCCGGATCGCCAGGCGGGAGCTGGTCGTGTGGGAGGCGGGCGGGCGGCCCGTCGCGTTCGCCGGGACCTCCGTGCCCCTCGGCGGGATGTCCCGGGTCGGCCCGGTCTACACGCCCCCGGAGTCTCGCGGGAAGGGCTACGGCACCGCGGTCTCGCACGCGGTGAGCGCCAGGGTGAGGGCCGAGGGCGCCGCCGAGGTGCTGCTCTTCACCGACCTGTCCAACCCCACGGCCAACGCGATCTATCAGGCGATCGGCTATCGGCCGGTCGGCGACTACGCCTCCATCACCTTCGCGTGAGCGGTGAGCGATGAGCGGTGAGTGACCGGGGCAACCTGGGTAACCTTGGGGTCATGCCCCGATACGACTTCCGCTGCCGCGCCTGCGGGTCCACCTTCGAGATCTCCCGCCCGATGGCCCGCTCAGGCGACCCCGCGCTCTGCCCCGACGGCCACGACGACACCGTCAAGCTGCTCTCCACGGTCGCCGTGACCGGCGGCTCCGCGGGCTCCGCCGCGCCCCAGCCCTCCGGCGGCGGTGGCGGCGGGTGCTGCGGAGGCGGCTGCTGCGGCTAGGCGCGGCCATCAAGCCCCGGCCCGGAACCGGTCGAAGCAGGGGCTCTCAACCGAGGTCTGCCACCCGGCCCGGCTCACGGCGCCGGGTGACAGGCCGGACGGATCCCGCCGGCTCGCGAGGCCGGCGGGGTGATCGTCAGGCGGCGGCGCGCTTGCCCTGGAAGGGCAGGAACCCCTCGGCGCGGTGCGGGCGGGCCGGCACGAAGGTGGGCTCGGTGGCGATGATCCGGTCGAACCTGAACGCCCGGATCGCGCCGCGCAGGCGGCACATCCCGACGAGATACCAGTATTCGCGGTGGACCATGCAGGTCACCGGGTCGACGTCGCGGACGGTGACCCGCCCGGAGACGTCCTGATAGTGAAGGCGGATGACGAGGCCTGAGGTGATGGCGTTGGCGATCGTCCGGGCTCGGTCGGCGGTCGGGGCGGACATCGGCTCGGTGAGGGTCGCCAGGGTGGTGGCGACGATGTCGTCGTCGAGCTCCATCTGCTCGAAGGCGTGGCGCAGGCCGCTGCGGGCGGCGTTGGCCTGCGGACCCGACCCCAGATGCGCCATCGACAGGGCGAGGGCGGCGATCTCGGCGGTCGTCAGCGGGGCGGTGAGCTTCATGACATCAGCCATACCCTGATAATACGTCTCAGCACCGACATTTTTTCGAACTTCCTGTCGGGTAAGGCATCTCTACCCGACAGGAAGCCCAGGTCAGCGGGACAGCTGCGACAGGTCGCGCGAGGCGCCGGTCGAGGCGGAGGTCGTGAGCGCGGCGTACGCCTGGAGGGCGGCGCTCACCTGGCGCTGGCGGTCGCGCGGCCGGTAGCCGCCCAGGTCGGCCAGCAGCCTCTCGCGGCGGGCGGCCAGCTCGTCCTCGGCCACCTTCAGCTCGATCGAACGGCCGGGGATGTCGATCGCGACGAGGTCGCCGTCCTCGACGAGGGCGATGGTGCCGCCCTCGGCCGCCTCGGGGGAGGCGTGGCCGATGGACAGCCCGCTCGTGCCGCCGGAGAAGCGGCCGTCGGTGACCAGCGCGCAGTCCTTGCCCAGCCCCTTGCCCTTGAGGAACGAGGTCGGGTAGAGCATCTCCTGCATGCCGGGCCCGCCCTTCGGCCCCTCGTAGCGGATCACCACGACGTCGCCGGCCTTGACCCTGTTGTTGAGGATGCCCTCGACCGCGTCGTCCTGCGACTCGAAGACCACGGCCGGGCCCTCGAATCTCCAGATCGACTCGTCGACCCCGGCGGTCTTGACGATGCAGCCCTCGGTGGCGATGTTGCCGTACAGGACGGCCAGGCCGCCGTCGCGGGTGTAGGCGTGCTCGGAGTCGCGCACGCAGCCTTCGGCGCGGTCGAGGTCCAGCTCCTCCCAGCGGGCGCCCTGGGAGAAGGGCTTGACGGTGCGGACGTTGCCGGGGGCCGCGTGCCACAGCTCCAGCGCCTCGGGCAGCACCCGCGGCGACTGGGGATCCCAGTCGTCGAGGTAGTCGCCCAGGGTGCCGCCGTTGACGGTGTACGCGTCGCGGTGGAGCAGGCCCGCCCGGTCGAGCTCGCCGAGGATCGCCGGGATGCCGCCCGCCCGGTGGACGTCCTCGACGTGGTACTTCGCCGTGGCGGGGGCGACCTTGCACAGGCAGGGCACCCGCAGCGAGATCTCGTTGATCTCCTTCAGCCCGAAGTCGACCTGGGCCTCGCGGGCCGCGGCCAGGATGTGCAGGATCGTGTTGGTCGAGCCGCCCATCGCCACGTCCAGCGCCATGGCGTTCTCGAACGCGTCCTTGGTCGCGATGGCGCGCGGCAGGACCGTCTCGTCGTCCTGCTCGTAGTGGCGCTTGGTGATCTCCACCAGCTGGCGCCCGGCGTCCTCGAACAGCTTCCTGCGCGCCTTGTGGGTGGCCAGGATCGTGCCGTTGCCCGGCAGCGCGAGGCCGATGGCCTCGGCGAGGCAGTTCATCGAGTTGGCGGTGAACATCCCGCTGCACGAACCGCAGGTCGGGCAGGCGTTCTCCTCCATCTCCAGCAGCTGGGCGTCGGAGACGGAGTCGTCGGCGGCGGCGATCATGGGGTCGATCAGGTCGAGCTTGCCGTTGGGGGTCTTGCCCGCCTCCATCGGCCCGCCGGAGACGAAGACCGTGGGGATGTTGAGCCTGAAGGCGGCGAGCAGCATGCCCGGGGTGATCTTGTCGCAGTTGGAGATGCAGATCAGCGCGTCGGCGCAGTGCGCGTTGACCATGTACTCGACCGCGTCCGCGATCAGCTCCCGGCTGGGCAGCGAGTAGAGCATGCCGCCGTGGCCCATCGCGATGCCGTCGTCGACCGCGATCGTGTTGAACTCGCGCGGGATCGCGCCCGCCTCGCGGATCGCGCCGGCGACGACGTCGCCGACCTCGCGGAGGTGGACGTGCCCGGGGACGAACTGGGTGAAGCTGTTGGCCACGGCGATGATCGGTTTTCCGAAGTCCTCACCGGCCACCCCCGTCGCCCGGAGCAGGGCCCGGGCCCCGGCCATGTTCCTGCCGTGAGTGACCGTACGAGACCTGAGGGCGGGCATGAGGCTTCTCCCATCATCGAAACCGTGTCTACAAATGGTACGGCTACCGCCCGGTGCGTGAGACGCCTGTCCGCGACACGAGACGTCCGGCCCGTGACCACATGTTCCGCCGGTGCCGCACGGGCATGATCGGCGTACGGGACGGAGCGGGCGGGGCGCGGGCGGAGCCGGGGGCGGCGAGGCGTCGCGCCGGTGCCAGGACGGTCGCGGGGCGGCCGCGGGGCGGTTCCGGGACGCCGACGGGGCACGGGGTGGGCACCGGGGCGGCGGCCGGCGGGCCCGATACGGGCCCAGGGTGTTCCCCGACACTACCGAAGGTCGCCGCGCCCGGCGAACCCGGGGCGAGCGCCGCCCGGGAGGGAAGGCCCTCGATCGACCCGCCGCCCGCCCGCGCGAGAGGCCCCGGGCAGGCCCGCCCGTCGTGACGCCCCCTTGAAGGCTCCGCTCACCCGCCGCGTGTCGTGACGTCCGCACCGGAAAACTCCGCTCACTCGCCGCGTGTCGCGACGCCCGCCCGGGAGGGCCGGGCACGCGGCACCCGCGAAGATCATCCGAAGAGGGAACGCGGGCGGAGAGGAGGGGAGACGGGAGTCGCCGGGCCGGGGCGCCGGGCGGGGCGGACTCCCGTCGGTCCCGACGGGGGAGGCGAGGGGGGAGAAGGGGCGAGGGAGGGTGCGGTCGGGCGAAAACGGGCTCACCGGACGGCCGGAATCAGTTCTCCGGATAGCGCGCGGGCAGAACCTGCTCGGCGGCCTCGAAGATCCTCTCGATCTCGGCGTCGGTGAGTGAGCGTTCGCGCTTGGTGATCCATTTACGGACACGACTGCCGTCGAAAACGTCGACCTCGCGGACGTTGAGGACCTTCCACGGGATGGCCGGGCCGTAGATCGCCAGGGACGGCACGATCGTGACCTCGCGGCCCAGCTCGGCGCCGATCAGCTCCCCGGCCTGGGAGGCCTCCCAGCGGGCCTCGTCGAGGCGGGGCTTCTGGTTGAACGGGCCGTGGAACAGCTTGCGGTGCGACTGGACGCGGACCGGCAGGCGCTTGTCCCACTTCTCGGAGTCGACCGCGTAGACGCCGGTGGGACCCACGACCAGGTGGTCGATCTGGGCCTCGCTGCCGGGGATCGCGCGGGCGTGCAGGGTGCGGTACCCCCCGCGCTCCAGCCGTTTCAGCTGCATCTCCGTGCGCCGCTCCGCCACCGAGGCGCGCCGCCAGGCGGGCACCGACGAGTTGGAACGGGCGCGAAGCACCGTGTCGACGATCGCTGCCACCACGGCGGCGGTGAGGCCCAGCGGCCAGCTGGCCAGCAGGACACCCGCGAGCACGCCCACGCCGACCGAGATGAGCACGCGTCGGCGCAGATGGCGGTACTTCGGGTGGTCGAGCAGGCTGCGCAGCGAGGCGCGCTCGACAGGTGCGTACGTAGACGCTGGCGCGGCGGGTCGAGACGTCGGCCGGTCCTCGGCCTGTCGGTCACTGACCCAAATCGGTGACGCATTGTTACCGTCTTCTGGTACCTGACCGGAATCCACGTAACTCACGGTAGCTGACGTCCTCAGGGGTGCCTAGTATTGCGTATCTCATACTTTTGTGACCGCCGTCACCCGCTTGGCGCGGCTATGAACCGGGTAGCTTAGGAGCTTTTCGCTCTGGACAACCGCGTGCTCCGCGCCTGCTGTGCGGGGCGTGGCCCACATTCATGATCTTAACGCCCTGGAGCGGGCGGCAGCCGTGCTGCGCAGGGAGATCTCACCCGTCGAGATCACCGAGCACTACCTCGACCGGATCGCCCGCCTCGACCCCCAGGTCGGCGCCTACGTGACGGGTCTACGACGTCAGCGGCCGGCCCGCGGTCAACCTCTCGCTGCACTGGAGCGCCGAGGGGCTCCCGATCGGGGTGATGCCGGCCGGGAGGTTCGGTGACGAGGGCACGCTGATCTCCGTGTCGTCGCAGATCGAGGCCGCCCGAGGGGGTTTCTGGGGCGGGCGCGGACCCGCCGTCCGGTAGCCCTCGACGGGGAGATCGGCGCCGGGTTACTTTTGAGGTGTGGACAGTGCGATCGAGGTCTTCGGCTTTCTCGTCGGAGTCTCCGGCGGCCTGTTCCTGATCATCGTCCTGCTCGTGACGATGCCCGCCAGGATGCGCGACAAGGCCGCGAGGAGCACCTCGGCGGGCGCGGTCTGGCTGGGCGGCCCGTCCGGCAGCGAGCGGGGGGTCACCGGCTCCGCCCTCGTGCTGACCGGGCGGCGGCCCGGCGGGCCCCCGGCGCCGGAGGCCGACTGGGTCGCGCTCGCGGAGACCTCCGAGCCCGGAAGGCACATCGGCGGGGCGTCGGCGGCCTGGTGAACCGGTAGGCCGGTGGATCGCCCCCCAACTGGTGAAGGCGAGGTGGCGGAGATGCTCACCCTGACCCCGACGGAGGGGGACGACGTCCGTGGGGCCCTGCGCACCGCGGAGCGGAGTACCGGCCTGCGTTTCGCCGCCTACCTCGGACCGGCGATCGGGCCGCGGCGGCACTTCTCCGAGCGGCTGCACGCCGCGCTGGGCACCGACGCCGACAGGGCCGTGCTCGTCTTCGTGGACCAGCGGGAGAGGGCGCTGGAGATCGTCACGGGCCCGCTGGCCAGGGAGTGGCTGCCCGACGCCGAGTGCCGGGTGGCCGCGACGTCGATGGCCGCGGTGCTCGGCCTGGGCGACCTGGTGGGCGGGCTGGTCACCGGGGTCCTGCTGCTCGCGGACCGGGCGTCACGGCGCAGATGATCCCGAGGTCCCGCCTGAGTGAACGATCTTCCTGACGGCCCGTTCGGGCGGAAGGAAGATGATTTTCCCGGATAATCGGCACGTGCTGAGGATCATGCGGGACACGCTGCCGGATCATTCCCGCAGGAGGTCCACGGCGGAGCGGGAGCCCGGCATGATCCTCGACTACGTCCAGGCGACGCTCGCGGACGCCCGCCGGAGGGTCCGCAGGGAGAACGAGACGGCGGCCGTCCTGCTGTTCACGACGGGGTCCGCCGCCGTCGCCGTCGCCGTCGGGCTGCTGAACGGCCACTGGAGACCCGGCGAGCTGTCCAGCAAGGTCGAGTGGCTCTGGTGGACGAGCATGTTCTTCTGGCTGATGGGGCTCCTCGTCCTCGCCGCGGCCCTCCACCGCCGTACCGCGAGGCTCGCGGGCAGGGCCCTGGAACGGCGCCGCTTCTACCCCGGGGGGTTCGCCGGCGACACGCCCCCGGAGCCGGACCCCCGCCTGGGGTACAGGACGGGCGCCCGCGACCCCGAGGCCAGGGTCGACCTGGTCATCCTGGAGATCAGGAGGCTCAACGCGGTCGGGGACGCCAAGCAGCGCTACGTCCGCCGGAGCGTCCTGCTCATGACGTTCGCCGTCGTCTGCTGCGCGCTGTCGCTGCTCGTCGGCCGTTCCCTCTGAGCCTTTCGGGGCCGGCCCCGAAAGGGCTCAGGGCTGGAGCAGCTTCACCAGGTATGTGCTGATGTCCGCCAGCAGCGTCGAGGGCGTCACCGGGGCGCTCGCGACCGCGGAGAACAGGGCGGGCAGCCCCGGCAGCGGGAAACCGTCGTCGTCGGAGGCCTCGCCGCCCACCCCGTTCTTGGCCAGCACGGCCCGGCTGCGCTCCCACGCCTCGGTGACCTCCTCGGGGGAGGGCACGCCGAACCCGTGGCCCACCGGGGCCGCGTGGCGCAACCGCACCAGCGGGGTCTCGGCGAAGGCCAGGGCCACCCGGGAGCGCAGCGCGAGGTCGTCGCGGAGGCCCGGCTCCACCCAGTCCATCGCGGTGCAGGGATTGCGGCAGTCGGCGACGCAGGTGGCGAGCGCCCCGGCCACCTGGCTGTGCTGGCGGTCGAAGTAGGCGCGCCACCCCTCGGCCGGCTCCCCGGCCACCCGCAGGGTCCGGTTCACGGCCGACTGCTCGGCCCTCGTGTGGTCGCAGTCGCGGTCGCCGATCACCCCGAACCTGCTGCCCGGCGCGGTGAGGCCCTCCGGCCAGCGCGCCGGGTCCCCGGCGCTGCCGAGCACCGGTTCGAAGGCGAGCAGCGGGAGGTACTCGCTCGCGATGTGGAGGGCGGCGACCATGGGGCTCAGCTCGCGGCGGTGCCACCTGACCGCGATGACCTCCAGCAGCAGCCCGTACGCGGGCCGCAGCGACTCCAGCGCGCCGCGCGGCTGCTCGCGGGGCGTCTGCGGCATCGTGCAGGCCCGCGCCCGCCGCCGTATGTCGCTCGGCACGGCCCGCGCCTCGGCGGCGAAGTCCTCGGCGTCGAGCGAGAGCAGCCGCTGGCCGAACTCGCACGCCGCCTCGATGTCGCCCGCGTCCCGCACGACGCCCGAGGCGAGGGCTCCGACATCGCCGAAGGCGTATCTGCGGGCCAGCGAGACGAGCAGGTCACGCGCCGATTCCACGTGATTACCCTCTCACGACCCACGGACGGCAGGACTGTTGTCTAGGCAAAGCGAGACGCGGGACGCTTCCCACGCTTGATGACTATTTCTACCAGTGTTTTGCCGGAAACCGCTCAAGGTTCCGTCCCGGGCCACCCGAGGGCGGTACCGGGACCGGGAGGCCGGTCCCGGCTTCTTCGCGGCCGGGACCGGCCTCCCGGAGGTGAGCCGGGCTCAGGCCGCCGAGGCGTCCTTGGCCTGGGCGCGCAGGGCGCGGCCGATACTGTCGGCCCCTTCGAGCAGCAGGCGCTTGAGGGCGTGCGGCGGCTGGGTGGACGAGATGAGGTCCTGGGTCGCGGCGACCGTCTCGGGGGAGATGTTCAGCGCCGGGTAGCAGCCGTTCGCGAAGTTCTGGGCGCTGTCGGAGCTCCAGTCCGCCCAGATCCTGCTGACCTCCTCGAAGTACTTCGCCCCGTACGGCTCCAGCAGGTCCGGGTGGCGCGGGTCCATGAAACCGGCGAGCGTCGAGCGGAGCAGCGCGCCGCTCAGCCTGCCCTCGGTGATCGCGGCCCAGGCGTTCGCCTTGCCCTGGGCCGTGGGGATCGCCGCGCGGCAGAGCGCGGCGGAGCGCTCGCCCGTCGCGGTGGCGTCGCGCAGCAGCTCCTGGGCGATGTCCTCCTCGCCGAGCAGGCCGCCGGAGACGAGGGCGCCGGTCAGCGTCCAGCGCAGGTCGGCGTCGACGGTGAGGCCCTCGAGCGCCGTCTCGCCGTCCAGCAGCCCCTTCAGGAACGCCAGGTCCTCGGTGGAGGTGGCCACGGCCGACAGCGCGTTCAGGTAGGCGAGCTGGTGGTCGGAGCCGGGCTCGGCCGAGGAGACCAGGCCGCGCAGCGCGGAGGCCAGGCGGGCCAGGCCCTGGGGGCGCCAGGCGGGGTCGGCGTACTGCTGGACGGCGAGCCGGGCCTGGCGGAGCACGGTCTGGGCGACCGTGATGTCCGAGACCGACTCGATGTTGGACACGACCAGGGTGAGGTAGTCGCGGGTGGACATCTCGGCGTCGCGGGTCATGTCCCAGGCGGCCGACCAGCACAGCGCGCGGGGCAGCGACTCGGTGAACCTCGCGACGCCGCCCTCGGTGACGGTCCGCAGCGACCGCTCGTCGAGCCTGACCTTGGCGTACGTCAGGTCGTCGTCGTTGATCAGGACCAGGTCCGGCTGGACCTCGCCGACCAGCTCGGAGACCGCGGTGCGCGCGCCCACGACGTCCAGCTCGACCCGCTTGACGCGGACCAGCTCGCCGTCCCGCAGGGAGTACAGGCCGATGGCGACGCGGTGCGAGCGCAGCGTCGGGTAGTCGGCCGGGGCCTCCTGGAGCACGTCGAACTCCAGGAAACGGCCCTCGGGGTCGACGGTGAACGACGGGCGCAGCGTGTTGACCCAGGAGGTCTCCAGCCACTCCTTCGACCAGGAGGACAGGTCGCGGCCCGAGGTGCGCTCCAGCGCGCCGAGCAGGTCCGCGAGCGTGGTGTTGCCCCAGGCGTGCTCGTTGAAGTAGTCGCGGACCCCGGCCAGGAAGTTGTCCAGCCCCACGTAGGCGACGAGCTGCTTGAGGACCGAGGCGCCCTTGGCGTACGTGATCCCGTCGAAGTTGACCTCGACCGCCTGCATGTCGACGATGTCGGCGGCGATCGGGTGGGTGGAGGGCAGCTGGTCCTGGCGGTAGGCCCAGGCCTTCTCGACGTTGGCGAAGGTCGTCCAGGCGCCCTGGCCCCAGCGGGTGGCCTCGGCCTGGCAGAGCACCGAGGCGTAGGTGGCGAACGACTCGTTCAGCCACAGGTCGTCCCACCAGCGCATGGTGACCAGGTCACCGAACCACATGTGCGCCATCTCGTGCAGGATCGTCTCGGCGCGGCGCTCGATCACCGCGTCCGTGACGCGCGAGCGGAAGACGTAGTCCTCCAGGAAGGTCACGCAGCCCGCGTTCTCCATCGCCCCGGCGTTGAACTCGGGGACGAAGAGCTGGTCGTACTTCCCGAACGGGTAGCGGACGCCGAAGACCCTGTGGAAGAAGTCGAAGCCCTGCCTGGTCACCTCGAAGAGGTTGTCCGCGTCGAGGTGCTCGGCGAGCGAGGCCCGGCAGTACAGGCCCAGCGGGATGCCGTCGTGCTCGGAGGTCACCTTGTGGTACGGCCCGGCGCACAGCGCGGTGATGTAGGTCGACATCACCGGGGAGGGCGGGAAGTGCCAGCGCTTGGCCGCCTGGAGGGCCCCGTGCCTGCCGCGGTGCTCGGGCAGCTCCTCGGCCGCGTCGGGCGCCGCGTTGGAGACGACCTCCCAGTGGGACGGCGCGAGCACGGTCAGCTCGAAGGAGGCCTTGAGGTCGGGCTGGTCGAAGCACGCGTACATCCGGTGCGCGTCGGCCGTCTCGAACTGGCTGTGCAGGTAGACGCTCTTGTCGACCGGGTCGACGAAGCGGTGCAGGCCCTCGCCGGTGCGGCTGTAGGAGCAGTCGGCGTCCACCCGCAGCTCGTTGGTCTCGGCCAGGCCCGGCAGCGGCAGCCGCCCGGTCTCCACGTCGTAGCCGCTCACGTCCAGCTCGACGCCGTTGAGCACGGCCTTGCGCACCTTGGCGCCGGCCAGATCGACGAACGTCTCCGCACCCGGCCGGGTGCTGGTGAAGCGGACCGTGGTGACGCTCTCGAAGCGCTCCTCACCCTCGGTCAGGTCGAGCTCCACCGCATAGGACTGCACGCTGAGCAGCCGTGCGCGCTCGCGCGCCTCGTCACGGGTCAGATTGCCTGCCACTACCGCTCCCTCTTCACAACTTCCCCCCGCCCCATTGCAAAGGGGTGACTGAATCCTGCCATGTAAGGCCACGGACCGTCGCTTCGCATCAGCCTGCGGGCTGATACCCAGATTCGAGAATAAAGAGGCATGTCAAGGTATTAATCCACCTGTGGAATAGGGAACTCCACCGCCCGGGTTGTCGCTACCGAAGCAGCCTCACGACCAGGAAGCCGAAAAAGATGACTGAGCGAACCCCTGTCGATCTCTGGTTCGATCCCTTCTGCCCGTTCGCGTGGATGACCTCCCGCTGGTTGCTGGAGGTCGAGAAGGTGCGGTCGATCGAGCCGCGCTGGCACATCATGAGCCTCAACGTGCTGAACGAGGACAAGGACGTCCCGGAGAGCTACCGCGAACTGATCGCCAAGGCCATCGGCCCGGTCCGGGTGGTCGCCGCCGTGCAGGAGAAGTACGACTCCGAGACGGTCGGGCGCCTTTACACCGAGCTTGGCACCCGTTTCCACAACCAGGGCAGGAGCAAGGAGCTCGACACGCTCCGCGAGACCGTCGAGGAGGCCCTGGAGGCCGCCGGGCTGGACCGCGCGTTCGCCGACGCGATGGACTCGACGGAGTTCGACGAGGCGGTGCGCGCCTCGCACAACGACGGCATCGACCGGGTCGGCCAGGAGGTCGGCACCCCGGTGATCTCCGTCGAGGGCGTCGCCTTCTTCGGCCCGGTCATCTCGCCGGCCCCCAAGGGCGAGGAGGCGGGCAAGCTCTGGGACGGCGTTCGCCTGGTGGCGGGCACCGACGGGTTCTTCGAGCTCAAGCGCTCCAGGACCCGTCAGCCGATCTTCGACTGACCCGTTCCCGCCCGCCGTCGTCCCCGCCCGCCGCGCGCGACCGCGGCCGGGGACCCGGCCCCGCTGTGCTCCCGTACAACGATCACCGTTGTACGGGAGCCGCGCACGGCTCTCCCTCGCGTAACAACGGCACGCACGCCAGGATGAGAGACATGCGTCACCTTTATCTGGACGGAGCCTGGCGGCCGTCCGCGTCGGGCGAGAGCGTCGACGTGGTCAACCCCGCGACCGAGGAGCTGATCGACAGGGTTCCCGCGGGAGCGCCCGCCGACGTCGAGGCCGCCGTGGCCGCCGCGCGCGCCGCCTTCCCCGCCTGGTCGGCGACGGCCCCCGCCGAGCGGGGCAGGATCCTCGCCGCCGCCGCGGACCTGATACGGGAGCGCTCCGACCAGATAGCCAGGATCATCGCCACGGACATGGGCGCCCCGTACGGCCTGGCGATGAGGGTGCAGACGCTGATGCCCGCCGGGGTGCTGGCCTCCTACGCCCAGCTGGCCGAGACCTACGACTTCGAGGGCGGGCAGGTCGGCAACTCCCGCGTCTTCCGGGAGCCGGTCGGGGTGGTCGCCGCCATCACGCCCTGGAACTACCCGCTCCACCAGGTCGTCTGCAAGGTGGGCGCCGCGCTCGCCGCGGGCTGCACGGTCGTGCTGAAGCCCAGCGAGGTGGCGCCGCTGGCGGCCTTCGCGCTCGCCGGCGTCTTCGACGAGGTCGGGCTGCCCGCCGGGGTCCTCAACATGGTCAGCGGGTACGGCCCGACGGTGGGCGAGGCCCTGGCCGCCCATCCCGAGGTGGACATGGTCTCCTTCACCGGCTCCACCCGGGCCGGGCGCCGGGTGGCCGCGCTCGCGGCCGAGACGATCAAGCGGGTGGCCCTGGAGCTCGGCGGAAAGTCCGCCAGCGTGATCCTGCCGGACGCCGACCTGCAGACGGCCGTCAAGGCGACGGTGGCCAACGCCTTCGTCAACTCCGGCCAGACCTGTTCGGCATGGACCCGCATGATCGTCCATCGCGACCGGTACGACGAGGCCGTCCGTCTCGCGGTCGAGGCCGCGGGGAGATACACCGTCGGCGACCCCTTCGACGAGGGGACCAGGCTCGGCCCGCTGGTGTCCGCGGCCCAGCGCGACCGGGTGGTCCGCTACATCAACCGGGGCCAGGAGGAGGGCGCCCGGCTGGTCGCCGGAGGCACCGACCGGCCCCTGGGGCGCGGCTTCTACGTCGAGCCCACCGTGTTCGCCGGGGTGGAGCCGGGGATGGTGATCGAGCAGGAGGAGATCTTCGGCCCGGTCCTCACGATCATCCCCTACCTCCGGGGCGAGGACGAGGCGGTCACCATCGCCAACGGCACGCCGTACGGCCTGGCGGGCGCGGTGTGGGCGGGCAGCGAGCAGCGCGCGGTGGAGGTCGCCCGGCGGCTGCGCACCGGCCAGGTGGCGGTCAACGGCGGCCGCTTCAACCCGCGGGCGCCCTTCGGCGGCTACAAGCAGTCGGGCCTCGGCCGCGAGCTGGGCGAGTTCGGGCTCGAGGAGTATCTGGAGATCAAGGCCGTCCAGCTCTGAGGACCACACCGGTCACCGGCACGCGTCGACAGCCGCTCCGGTGATGTCCCGCGCCGAGGCCCGCTCCGGTGATGTCCCGCGGCGGATCGGCGCCGCTACCGGCCCGCGCCGAGGGCCGCTCCGGTGGTGTCCGGCGGCCACGGGGGTCAGGGGGCCTGGAGCAGGACCTTCCTGGCGGCCTCCCTGGCCAGCCTGTCCACGTAGAGCCTGCCGTCGAGGTGGTCGGTCTCGTGCTGGAAGCAGCGCGCCAGCGTGCCGCGCGCCCTGATCCGGATCGGCCGCCCCAGCCGGTCCAGGCCGCTCACGGTGACCCCCGCGGCCCGGGGCGTCCTGGCGTAGATCGGGGTGCCGGTCCCGCGGTCGGGGACGGACAGGCAGCCCTCCTCGTCGAGGACCTCGGCGTCGTCGTCCACGGTCAGCTCCGGGTTGATCACGTGGCCCTTGCGGTTGCTGCAGTCGTAGACGAAGATCCGCTTCGACACGCCGATCTGCGGACCGGCGAGGCCGACGCCCCGCGCGGCGTACATCACGGTGAACATCTCGTCGATCATGCGCCGCAGGTCGCGGTCGAAGTCGACGACCGGCTCGGCGGGGGTGCGCAGGACAGGGTCACCGACCACTCGGATGTCACGCATGCGGGGGCTCTCTCTGTAAGGGTTACGTGAGCATTGCGGCTGTTACTCTAGCCGGGGGCCGGGTGGAGCCGTCCGCGCACACCTGCGAAACTGTGCGGGTGCGCGTCTACATCGGTGCCGACCATGCCGGCTATGAGCTCAAGAACCACGTCGTCTCCTGGCTGAAGGAGCACGGCCACGAGGTCGAGGACTGCGGTCCCTTCGTCTACGACGCGGAGGACGACTACCCGCCGTTCGTGCTGCGCGCGGCCGAGGGCGTCGTGGAGGACCCGGGCAGTCTGGGCGTCGTCATCGGCGGCTCGGGCAACGGCGAGCAGATCGCGGCCAACAAGGTGCGCGGCGTCCGCGCCGCCCTGGCCTGGAGCGAGGAGACCGCGAGGCTCGCCCGCGAGCACAACAACGCCAACGTCGTCAGCCTCGGCTCGCGGATGCACGAGCCCGAGGAGGCGATCAGGTTCGTCGAGGTCTTCCTCGGCACCTCCTACTCCGGGGCCGAGCGGCACAACCGCAGGATCGCGCAGCTCACCTCGTACGAGACCATCGGCCAGCTCCCGCCGCTGCCGTAGCCCCCGGCGGCCCGCTAGCGGGGACGCTCGCGGGGCGGGGCCTCCCCGCGCGGCGGCTCCTTGCGCGCCCCGTTGCGCGCGGGCTCCTTGCGGGGCGCCTCGTCGCGCAGGGGGCGGCGGTCGGCGGCCTCCTGCTGCTCCCGCGACGGGCGTGAGACGTCTCGCGCCCGCATCGCGGTGATCGCGGTGATCTGCAAGCTCTGCAGTGCCATGCCGGCCACCATAACCCGCCCCCGCCCGCCCCGGCAGCCCCCGGCGGCCGTCGTCGCCGTCGCCTTCGCCATGAGAGCCGTCAGAAGACCAGGCCGGCCCAGGGGGCGGGGTCCCACGACATGGCGGTGGACAGCTCCCGCAGGGCCCCCGCGCGCGACTCGCGTACCACCCCCGCAGCCAGCAGCGCCGCCAGCGGACGCCCGCCCAGGTAGGCGGCGCCCAGCACGGAGACGGGCAGGGTGAGGTCGGCGGGGTCGCCGGAGGGCGCGCAGCGGGCGCCGGAGGTGTCGGCCGTCAGCCGCCAGCGGCGCGCGTTCCACGGGCACACGGTGTCCTCGACCTCGATCACCACGTCCACCGGCGCGCTGTAGGCGCGGGCGGTGAGGGCCCGGTCGACGTCCACGACGCGGACCCACAGGTCGTCCTGCCAGAACGCGCGGAGCCGGCGCGGCTCGGCGAGCAGGTGGATGAGCGGGTCGTCCGCGGGCCGTCCCTGGGTGATGACGTGCGAGACCAGGTCGCGGTCCAGGACGTGCCGCCAGAGCAGCGCGTAGGCGGCGGGGTCGAGGCCGAACAGCTCGACGAGCCGCAACTCCCCGGCGGGCAGGTCGTGGTCGTCGAAGGAGGCCTTGATCCGGAAGAGGGCGTAGCCGCGCGGGCCGCCGTCGTCCTCGGCGACCACGGCGCGCAGCGGACCGGCGCCGCCCTGGTCGGACTCCCGGTCGGTCAGCACCGTCTCCCAGCGGGCGGGCGTGCGGGCGTACAGCCCCGGGCGCCGCTCGAACGCCGACTCGTAGATCTTCTCGAAGGTGGACCCGGCCTCCGCGGGCCTGACGACGCGCAGCCGCAGGGCGGGGTCGGCCGGGGCGTGCCGGGTGAAGGCCGCGCCTGCCGTGGGGATCCGGAAGGCCAGGCAGTCGGCGGCCCTGCCGTAGCCGTAGCGGCCGTAGATCGCGGCCTCGGCCGCGTAGAGCGCGGCGACGGCCTCGCCCCGCTCGTGGAGGTCGGACAGCTGGCGGGTCATCAGCGAGTTGAGGATGCCCCGGCGGCGGTGCGAGGGCAGCACGCCGACCGCGGTGACGCCGCCGACCGGGATCGGCCCGCCGGGCACGGTCATGCTGAAGCTGTACGTCGCGGCGGTGCCCACCAGCAGGTCGCCGTCGAACACGCCGAGCGAGCGGTCGAACTCGAGGTTGCGCCTGAAGATCTCCTGCCGGTGCTCCGGGGTGGCGGAGCCGAACGCCTCCTCGTCCACGGTGTTCCAAGCGGACCATTCGGCTTCGCCGATCGGACGTAGGCTGAGAGTCATCTTCCAAACGGTAGTAGGGGACAAACGGCTCCGGCCATCTAATATCCCTGCTTAATGATCAAGGCGTTGGTCAAGTGGGCTGCCCAAAGGGGGGACGGCCAGATACAGTCGAGCGCATCATGAGTTCCCGTCCGGTGCCGCTGCTCCCTCCGGCGCTCCGCGCGTTCCTGGTCCGCGTCCCCCTTCTCGTGCCCATCGTGCGCTTCCTGCGGCGCGGCCCCCTGGCGCGCGACCGGAACCTGCTCATCACCCTGATCCTGCTCACGCTGCTGATCGGCGGCCTGGCCGCCAGGGTGTCCATGGAGTGGTTCTCCCCGGCGCTCATGATCCCGGTCACCCTCGTGGCGGGGCTCCAGCTCAGGCTGAACAGTCTCGCCAAGCTGCTGTGCGCGGTCGCGCTCTCCCTGGTCTACGTGGCCGTGGTGCGCGGGGTGGGGCACATCGGTCCCGGCCTGCTGGTCACCTTCGTCTTCACCGCGGTGCTGGCCGCGCTGATGGCCCGCACCCGGGGCAAGCTCGGCGTGCAGGGCCTGCGGGGCGACGCGATGCTGCTGGAGTTGCGCGACCGTCTCAAGAGCCAGAGCGACCTGCCCCCGCTGTCCAAGGAGTGGGGCTCCAAGGTGGTCCTCAAGCAGGCCGGGGGCTCCTCCTTCGGCGGCGACTTCCTGGTCTCCATGCGCGAGGGCGACACGCTGGAGCTCGCCCTGGTCGACGTGTCGGGCAAGGGCGTCGACGCGGGCACCCGGGCGCTGCTGCTGTCGGGCACCTTCGGCGGGCTGCTCGGCTCGGTCGACGACTTCCTGCCCGCCTGCAACACCTACCTGCACCGCCAGCGCGAGGCCGAGGGCTTCGTCACGGCGGTCCATCTCCGGCTCAACCTCGTGACGGGCGAGTACGTCATCACCTCCGCCGGCCACCCCCCGGTGGTCAAGTTCGAGTCGGGCACCGGGACGTGGCGGGTCTCCACGGCCAAGGGGGTCGTCCTCGGCGTCGTGCCCGACCTGCACTGCGAGGCCGACCAGGGGATGCTGCGCAAGGGCGACGCGCTCATGCTCTACACCGACGGCCTGATCGAGCAGCCGGGGCGCGACATCGACGCCGGCCTCGACCGGCTGCTGGGGGAGGCCGAGCGCCTGATGCCCTCGGGGTTCCGCGACGGCGCCCGCAACCTGGTCGCCTCCATGTCGTCGGGCCACAACGACGACTGCGCCCTCATCCTCATCTGGCGCCCCTGAGACCGGTTCCCGGGGCTGCGGCTCCCGGGAACGGACGACGACGGACGACGGGGAAGGGGAGAACCGGGCAGGCTCAGATCCACCCGGATTCGCCGGCGATGCGTACGGCGTCGAGACGGTTGCGCGCCTGGGTCTTGCACATGATCCGCGACAGGTGGTTTCGGACCGTTCCCACGGAGAGGAACAGCTGGTCGGCGATCTCGTTGGACTTCGCGCCCTGCGCGACGAGCCGGAGCACGTCGAGCTCCCTGCGGGTCAGGGGGTTCTCCGCCGACCTCAGGGCCGCCACCGCGAGCTCGGAGTCGACCGCGCGCCGGCCGGCCGCCACCTGGCGTACGCCGTGGGCCAGCTGCTCGGGGCCGACCTCCAGGCTCATGAACCCGAGCGCGTGGGCGGCGAAGGCCCGGCGGACCTGGCCGGGGCTGGGGTCGCGCGCCAGCAGGAGGACCCGGCAGGCGGGGGCCTCCTCGTGCAGCCGGATCGAGGTGGTGAAACCGCAGACGTCCGGCAGTTCGAGAGCGATGACCGCGGTCTTCGGCGCGTACCGCAGGACGGCGGGAAGCACATCCTGCCCGGCCGCCACGTCGGCCACCACCCTCATGTCGCTCTCGTTGTCCAGCGTCGCCACCAGCCCGCGCCGGACCAGGGGAAGATGCTCGGCAACCAGGATCCCGATCAAAACGCTCCTCTCTCTCGTCCTCACCCTGATCAAAGAGTGTTCGTGCGATAGCTGAATGTCAACGGAGTGCTTTCAATTGACAAAGGACCTTCAAGCGGCCGGATCGGGAGAGAGGCCGGGAACGTCACTTCTCGCGGCGGCGTGCGGGCCGGATACTTGGGCTAACCTCTTATGGGGCATTGTCGGTGATACCGCGATGGGGGTATGAACCTGTGAGCTGGCTCTCCGTGGTCGGGGTCATCGTCTTTCTCGTGGGACTGATGGTTTCGATCGGGTTGCACGAGATCGGCCACCTGGTGCCGGCCAAGTTGTTCGGCGTCAAGGTCACCCAGTACATGGTCGGCTTCGGCCCGACGATGTGGTCGCGCCGCAGGGGCGACACCGAGTACGGCATCAAGTGGCTCCCGCTCGGCGGCTACATCCGCATGATCGGCATGCTGCCGCCCCGGCCCACCGACGCCCCCGGCAAGGTGCGCTCGGTCTCCACGGGCCCCTGGCAGGGCCTGATCGAGAACGCGCGCGACGTGGCCCTGGAGGACGTCCGGCCGGGCGACGAGGACCGGGTGTTCTACCGCAAGCCCTGGTGGCAGAAGGTCATCATCATGTCCGGCGGCCCGGCGATGAACTTCGTGCTCGCGTTCATCCTGTTCGGCGTCGTGCTCATGGGATTCGGCGTCCCCACCCAGAAGACCGAGATCGCCTCGATCCCGCAGTGCGTGAAGACCGCCGCCGACTACGCCAAGAACCCCGAGTGCACCGCGGCCGACAAGCCCAGCCCGGCCAGCGTGGCGGGGCTGAGGCCGGGAGACGTCATCGTGTCCGTGGCGGGAAAGCCCGCCACGAGCTGGGACGCCGCGACGCGGGCCATCCGCGACCACGGCGCGGGCCCGATCGCGATCGGCATCCGGCGGGCCGGTCAGGAGATGACCGTCAACGCCGGCCTCATCGCCCAGGACCGCGAGTCGCTGGACGAGCCGGGCAAGATCGAAAAGGGTGTCGGATACCTCGGGGTGAGCCCGAAGATCGTCATCGAGCAGCAGAGCTTCGGCGCCGTGGCCGCGCACATGGGGGATCTCACCTCGGCCACCGCGGCCTCGCTGCTCAGGTTCCCCGAGAAGATGGTGGGCGTCTGGCACGCCGCCTTCTCCGGGGACGAGCGCGACAGGAACGGCCCGATCGGCGTCATCGGCGTCAGCCGCATCGGCGGTGAGATCGCCGCCGCCGCGATCCCGCTGGAAAACAAGATCGTCGTCTTCATCAACCTGCTGGCGGGCTTCAACCTGGCGATCGGCCTGTTCAACCTGATCCCGCTGCTTCCCCTGGACGGCGGCCACGTCGCGGGCGGCCTGTGGGAGGGGCTCAAGCGCGGCTTCGCCCGCGTCGCCCGCCGCCCCGCGCCGGGACACGTCGACATCGCCAAGGCGCTCCCGCTCACCTACGCGATCGCCTTCCTGATGATCATCATGGCGGGCCTGCTGATGTACGCCGACCTGGTCAACCCGGTCCGCCTGTCCGGCTGACCGTCTCCCGTTTACTGCCCGGGTGTCCCGCACGGGCCGTCGCGGGGGCCGGGGCACGCGGCGCACACGCCCGCAGGGGTTAAGGTGACGCCGTGAACGAGGGAACACCCGGAGCGGTGATCGACGTCGCCCTGTTCCGGTTACGCCGGATCTGGTCGCGGCCACTGCGCGCGCGCAGGGCCGGGGAGCCGCAGCGGCCGGTCCACATGTCGAACGTGATGGTCGTGCACGCCGTGCACAAGCTGAGCCTGGACGTGCCCGAGGTGACCGTGGGCGCCGTCGCCGAGCAGCTGGGCGTCGACCCCTCCACGGCGAGCAGGCTGGTCAACGACGCGGCCGGCGCCGGGTTCGTGGAGCGCGAGGAGTCGGCCGTGGACGCCAGGCGGGCCCGGCTCGTGCCGAGCGAGCGGGGCCGCCGCGTGCTGGAGGTGGTGGTCCGCCACCGGCGCGTCTACCTGGACGGCCTGATGGCCGACTGGGACGAGCCGGACCGCGAGGTCTTCGCCCGGCTGCTCGACCGTTTCGCCGAGGCCGCCATCGCCCGCCCGGCGAACCTGGCCAACCTCGACAGGGTGATCGCCGAGACACTCGTGGAGACCTCCGCCCCGGGCTGACCGGCTGCCGGCCCGTCCTCCACGGGACCCGCCGGTCTCCGCGCGTGCCGGCTCTGCTGGAGGCGTACGTCGTCTGTGCGAGGCGTATGTCGTCTGTGCGAGGCGTATGTCGTCTGTGCGCGCCGGGGAGGACGCACGTCCCGCCGGTCGGCGCTACTCGCCGGTGACTCCGTCGATGCGCTGGCGGATGATGTCGGCGTGGCCGTTGTGCCGGGCGTACTCCTCGATCATGTGGACGAGGATCCAGCGCAGCGAGACGTCACTGCCGTGGCGTTGCGTCTTTCCCACGGTGTCCATGGGCAGGCCGGCGGACAGCTCGCGCGCGTGCCCGACCTCGCCCCGCCAGCGGGCGAACGCCTGCTCCGCCGTGCTCGTCTCCAGGGTGTCGAAGTCGCCGTCGGGGTCGTCGTCGGAATAGTAGAACGGGGCGGCGCCCTCGCCGCCGAGGACGTTGCGGAACCAGTTGCGCTCCACCTCGGCCATGTGGCGGACCAGGCCCAGCAGGGAGAGCGTGGACGGCTCGGCGGAACGCAGGCGAAGCTGCTCGTCCGAGAGCCCTGCGCACTTCACGGCCAGGGTCTCCCGGTGCCAGTCCAGCCAGGAGTGCAGCATGGCGCTCTCGTCGGCGATGAAGGCGGGGTCAACGCGGGTGTCGGTCATGACGCAATCCTGTCGGCGCGCGGGACCGCTGTCATATCCTTTTCCTCCCGTTATGAGGATGAGGCGGCCGGGCTCCTCTCCCCGGCGGTCGTCCCTCCGGGGGGCGTCCCTCTACGGCGGTCGTCCCTCCGGGAGCGTCCCTCTACGGCAGTCGTCTCTCCACAGCGGTCGTCCCTCTGTGGCGATCGTCGCGGACGACGGGAGAGCCCGGGCCCGGACGGAGGCGCGTGCCTCCTCCCGGACGCCGGAGCGCCGGGGGCACGCACGCGTCGGTATATGTCAGTACTGCTCAGTGTTCAGTCACCACGTTCCACAACAACTGAGACTCGGCCGTATACCTGCCCTCAACAATCCCACCGAGGGCATATAGGCGAGTCCGCAGAGCAAAGCAGGCAATTCACCCCGCCATGACCCCGGCCGGACCGCCGCGAGGACCCGGGCTCGACTAAGGAGGTGTCAATATTCGCCCGGGTCGATCGGTGGATTGGTGATGAAAATCGGGCACGCGGCCAAAGGCTTGTCATCGGATGATTCAGGTCGAGTGCGGCTTTTCCGCGTTCGATCCAGATTGTTTCCCCGGCGGGTAATGGTTTCCCATCGGCCCGCGGCCGGTCCTCTCCCGTGTCGTGTTCGCCGCCATTCCGGGATTCACCGGTGTCCCGATTTACTGTGGAAGGGTTTCGGTGTTCGTCGTGACGGCCTCCCGCGGCCGGTCGCGCCGGAAAGTGATCGAGCTGGATGGATCCGGAAAGAAGGCGTTCCCAGGTGCGCGCGAATTCAGAGAAGATACTTGTCGTCGGGGCCGGGGTGAGCGGGTTGACCACCGCGCTGTGCCTGGCCAGGGAAGGGTTTCGCGTCACCGTCGTCGCGGAGCGGTTCGCGCCCGACATCGTCTCGGTCGTCGCGGGCGCGCTGTGGGAGTGGCCCCCGGCGGTGTGCGGATACCACCACGACCAGATCTCCCTCGCCCGCTCCAAGGACTGGTGCGTCACCTCGTACGAGATGTTCGAGAAGCTCGCCCGCGCGAAGGTTCCCGGGGTGGCCATGCGGAGGTCCAACTTCTACTTCAAGCACCCCGTCGAGGAGAGCCCGCACGACCTCCACAAGATGCGGGAGCTCGCCGGGAAGGTGCGCGGCTTCGTGCGCGACCGATCGCTCGCCGAGCGCAACGGCATCAGCCCAGGCTACGGCGTGGTCGACGCGTACTCGCACATGGCGCCCATGATCGACACCGACCGGTACATGGCGTGGCTGATGCGGCAGGTCAAGATCCTCGGGGTGCGGGTCGAGCGCTACCGGGTCGAGGGGCTGCTCGCCGAGCGCAGGGCCGAGCTCCTCGACCGCTTCGGCGCCGAGGTGATCGTCTGCTGCGCGGGTCTCGGCACCGCCGGGCTGCGCGGCATCGGCATGTACCCGCTGCGCGGCGCGCTGGTACGGGTCCGCAACGACGGGCTGCGCGGGCGCCGGATCCGCGAGGCCCACTGCGTCTCCCACGACGAGCGGAACAAGGACGAGCAGGACATCGTCTTCATCGTGCCGCGCAATCCGGGACTCCTCGTTCTCGGCGGGCTGGCGGAAAAGGACGAGTGGGACACCGGAATCAACCTGGAGAACCACGGGCCCGTACGGGAGATGTACGAGCGGTGCCTGGCCTTCATGCCCGCGCTGAGACACGCCAGACTGGATCCCGACGAGCCGGTAAGGGCGGGGCTGCGGCCGTTCCGGAACGAGAACGTCTGTCTTGAGTGGGACGACGAAGAAAAGGTCGTCTACAACTTCGCGCACGGCGGAGCCGGTTTCAGCTTTTCCTGGGGATGCGCCCAGGAGGCCGTCGGCCTGGTGCGCGCGGCGATAGAGGATCGCGCGTACTCGTATTCCTTCTAGCGGATTTCTCCAGAGAGCGGATAGGCGTCAGAAAATGCGGAGAACCATTACGTGCCTCCTGATCGCGAGCTCGGCCCTCGCGCTCACCGCGTGCCTGCCATTCGGTGTCGCGAACACCGGTGTCGTGTCGTCGCGGCATTCCGGGACACCCGTTCCCCTTCCGCCCGGGCGCCCTCCCGCGCCCCGCGCCGAGCACACCCCGCTGTCGCGGTTCCCCCTCCTTCGTCCCGGCGACAGGGGGCCCCAGGTCCAGGAGGTCCACCGGCGCCTCGACCGGCTGGGATTCGGCCCGGGGGAGGCCCGCGACGAGTACCACCCCGCGCTGCGCGCGGCCGTGTGGGCCTTCCAGAAGGCGAACGGGCTGCCCCCCGCCGACCAGATCGACCCGCGCACCTGGCGGGCGCTCTCCCGCCCGGCGCGACTCAAGCCGCTGGTGTCGTACGGGGAGCCCACGAGGGTGGAGATCGACCTGCGCCGCCAGCTGCTCACCGCGTGGAAGGACGGCAGGCCCGAGCTGGTCTCCCACATCTCGACCGGCAACGGCGAGCACTACTGCAAGAAGGGGAACTGCGGGGTCGCCGTCACGCCCACCGGCGACTTCCGCGCCTGGTTCCGGACGCCCGGCTGGACGAGCGGGCCGCTGGGCGACCAGTTCTACACCATCTACTTCAACGAGGGCATCGGCTTCCACGGCTCGGAGCGGGTGCCGCGGCATCCCGCGTCCCACGGGTGCATCCGGGTCCCGCTCCACAACGCCAAGGCGCTCTACGACATGACCCCGACGGGGACCGCGGTCTACGTCCGCCGTCCGGAGGCCCCCGCCCCTCGCGGTGCTCAGAGCCCGGCGAGATAGTTCCCGAGCATCAGCGGGGGACGTGCCGCGAGCAGGAGGAGGAGCCCCAGGAAGAACATCGGCCAGGCTCCGCCGCCCTGGAGGGCGGCGGTGCCGAGGGCGGCGGCCACGCCGACCGTCCAGGCGGCGAAGGCGAGCACGGGAAGGGCGGGCACGGCCCAGTCCCGGTCGAGCAGGGCGGCTCCCGAGGCGACGACCAGGAGCAGGGAACCGAGGGCCGTCACCGCGCCGGCCACGAACAGCGGGGCGACGTCGCCCGGCGGCCCGGTGACCCCCAGGACGACGACGACCGAGGCCAGCGCGCCGGTGACGAGGAAACGCGCGAAGCACAGGGCGACGTAGCGGCGGGCTACCCGGCGGTCGGGCGGGTGGCGCTGGAGCATCAGTAGGCGACCACGCCCGAGGGGGGCCACTTGCCGGCGGGGAGGTTGTCGTTGCCGTTGTTCTGGATGCGGAAGGTGGTGGCCGCGTCGGACATGACGCCGATCGCTATCCCGGCGGCGACGCCGACCGCCACGAGGAAGGCGCCGATGCATCCGGCGCCGTAGAGCAGGGCCGGAATCGTGCCGGCGATGCTGACGACACCGATGCAGGCCGCGACGATGGCCCCGATGAGCGTGGCGAGCGCGGCACCGCACGCGATCCAGAACCCGATGATCGCCCAGCGGCAGTTGTTGAGCGCCTTGCCGACCTCCAGCACGGTGCCGGCGTACTGCTTCAGGGCCAGGGTCTGCGGGGCGTCGGGCTTGAGGACCTTCTTGTACGCCTCGGCCGCGTCACCCTTCCACTTGTCGTCCACCTTCATGTAGGTCTCGGTGAACTTGCCGGCCTGGGCGCTGACCGTACCCTGGACGCTTTCGTTGAAGACCTTTCCCGCGTCGTTCAGGCGGCCGGGGTCTCCCGGTTCCGCGAAGAAGACCTCGAGCTCCTTCCATATCTTCTTGGACAACTCGACGATCTTGTCCCAGGCGGCGACGATCGGTTTGGCCGCCTCGGAGAGCCAGCCGGGGATCTTGGCCAGGACCTGGTCGACGCATTGCCTCAGGCGTTCGAGCTGCCGGTTCAGTTCGCGGAGCTGGTCCCAGAACTCGCCCGGGGGCCACTCGACTACGGCCATGGTTAGAAGGTCCACCCTTTCTTGATGTTGTCGACGAGCTCCTGGTTGGTCTTCTCGGTGCCTTCGTAGGCGGAGATGACCGCCTGGAGCTTGTCTTCGACGTCCTGAAAGATCTTGTCGGCCTGTTCGGCCAGGCTCCTGAGAGTGTCGTTCAACGTCGCGTAGGTCGTGTCCGCGTCCGCCTTGTAGCCCAGATAGCCGAAGGCGGTCCGCAGGTCCTTGAGGCCGGCGACGGTCCGCGCCGCCTGGTTCATGGCCTCGGCGGCCTCCTGCCAGGCCGCGAGGTCCTTGCGCATCTCGGCCAGGCGGGCTTCCAGCTCACTCATGCTCTTCGCCTCTCGTCAGCGGTCGTCGGCGGTCGTCGGCGGTCGTCGGCGGTCGTCAGCGGGGGAGTCTCGTCAGCGGGAGAATCCGATGTGCCTGGCGAGTTCCTGGAACTCCCGGGTGACCTCGGCCAGCCGCCGCATGCCGGGTGACGAGGCGAGGGCGTCGGCGGCGACCGAACCGGTTCCGATGAGCGGGTTCGCGGCCTCGAACGCGGTCTGGATCTCCTCTCCGACGCGTGACTGGTCGGCGCCCTTGAGCCAGTTCCGGTGGATGCCGACGGCCGTGACCGCCCCGTTCGCGACCGTGAGGGTCACCCGGCCCTTCTCGCTCCTCACCTCGGTTCCGGCCGGTTCCGCGGGCGTCCCCTCGGCGTTGACGGCTCGCATGCTGTCGGCGAACTCGGCGAAGAGCTGGCCGGAGACACGGATCGCCTGGTCGGCGTCGAAATCGGCGGGCGGGACAGGTGTGACGGGCGGCATCGGCGGGGGCGCCGCGGCCGGCCCGGCGGCCGGGTGGCCGGCGCCGGAGACGAGCGAGGTGAACCGGGCGAGAGTGGCGTTGGAGATCGCCTCCAGGACCGCGCCCTCCAGGGTTTCCGGGGTGAGGGTCTTTCGCCACGACCGGAGGAACGCCATGTTCTCCAGCCGTCCGCCGTTGCCGACCGTGACCTCGACGGTGCCCGATCCGTCCCTGCCCGTGAAGAGGGCCACGCTGTCGAGAGCGCCCTGAAGCGTGGTGGTGAACCCCTGCAGCTCGGTCATGAGCTCCTGCATGCCCTCGAACAGCTCGAAGGGGTTGAACGGGGGCGCCTGCTCCCCGGGCGCCGTACCGGGCGAGGATCGCCTTCCGGCCTCCGCCCCGAGATCTGCTTGGGCGGTGGCGCTCTTCTCGCGCCCGTCTCCTTGCTCGTCCACGGTCGCCTCGCCCGGCCGGGCGTTCCGGGTGGCGGCGGCGGTCATCCGTCTGGCGATCTCCTCGGCGGATGTGGTGGCGAATGGTGTACTCGCGTTCAGCAGGTCGTCCAGCGAGCTTGGCCTGCCATCGGCGTTCTGCACGTACGATCCCCATTTCAACGCACGAAAACGGTACGAAGATCACGATCGGTTGACCAGATACCCTATAGGAATTCGATTCCCGCCAGCCGTCGATCACCCAATGCCGTCGCGTGCGTCTCTTTCGTCCGCCGACGATGGGACGTGGTGTTCCAGTACGTCGAGATCTGATCCGGGTCGGCGACCGACCTGAGGTGATCTTCTAGAAGGCATTCCGAGCTCGGCTTTTGGCGTTAACCGGTTCTCATCGTTTCGTGCTGCCTTTCGTGCCCGTGTGCCCTGGATGCGCCTGCCCTCGTAGATCCGGGTGGTCCTGGACGAGCGCATCGGCTGGCGGAACCTCCAGTGCCCGAGACTACGAAACGCCTCCGAGATACCTTCCGTTTCCGTGATCACTGTCCGGCGACGGCTCCGCGGCACCGTCACCGGACGTCGCGACCAGCCGATCCGCCAGTTCTTCACGCTCGTAGCTCCGGAAGACCTTGTCCAGCTGGTGAATCAGGAGCCGGCGGTGTTCCGGTCCCAGCCCGGCCAGGAAGAGCTCGACGAGCTCGGCCACGGACGTCTTCCCCGTCCCCGGCATGCTCGGCCGCGTGCCGGGGTCGCCGGAGATCAGGTTGACGGCCTTCTCGAACTCATCCCCGTGTTTCACCAGTTCCATCAGCTTTTTGGGGTCCGATTGGAGCCACCACAGCCGGGCGATGGAGCTGTCCCGCAACATCGTGTCCCGCAGGGCCGTCAGCCGGGTGACCTCGGCCTGCTGCGCCATTCGATGCCGTTCGGTGTCCAGCTCTCTCGCCATCTGCTCACGGGCGAACTCGACCGCCTCGGCCTCGACGCCGAGTACCGCACGTGCCCGGCGGAAGTAGGGATGGGTCTCGACACGGCCCAGCGCCAGGTTGACCGCGCTCTCCGCCTCCTCCCGGTGGAGCACCGAGAACGGCGTGGGCGGCGGGCGGGGGGGCCCCCCCACGCCGGTGCCCCACCCGGGGCAGGGTTGGGGGGGGGCGTGCAATAGCCGGGGGCAGGGCCCCGGGGGGGGGGTTGGCGGCCCGGAAAAC
>NZ_JBEOWK010000005.1:0-63522 GCF_040295985.1 Streptosporangium sp. NPDC002524
ACGTCGCCCCCATAGCAGTCGACGATCTTCAGACCGCTGACCTCGCAATCGCGGATCTCGAGACCGGCGAGGTCGCACAGGTGGATGCGGGCACCGCGGAACCGGTCACTCTGGGCGTACTCGATAGCCATTGCGGCAGTCTTCCGCAAAACAGGTCCCAGGCGGTACCAAGTCGCGAGCCTGGCGTGGGTGTGCCGAACCGCACGTCACCTCCGGCGCAGACCAGGACCTCAGAGCCTCCGTCAGACCCGGATCGTTTCATCCCGGTGGTCGCTGGAGATCGACCGACTCCAGGGCCATCACGGCTTCGAGCGAGATCCGGCGCGAGTTCTGCAGGGCGACCACCTCCCAGCGGTCGTTCTGCCGGCTCACGACGAACAGCTGCATGGAGTAGCGGCTCGGCGGCGGCTCCTTTTCGCCCGGCATCGCGATCCCGACGCGGTGGTGTACGACGCCGCAGCCCGACCCGACGGTCCGGGCGAACAGCACTTCACCGCGCAGTAGCCGGGACCCCTTCATCACCGTGTCGAAAACAGGCTGATGGGTGGCGATCATCTGCTCGCGTCCCCGGTAGATGGTTCCCTCGAAGTCCGCGAACTCGGCGTCGTCCGCGAAGTCGGCAAAAAACGCGGTGGCGTCGCCGCGGTTCCAAGCTTCGTTCATCCGCGCCGGGATGGCGCTGATCGCCTCGATCGGTCGGTGCATCTGACTTCCTCTCTGCGCTGTCGGTTCTCTTGGTGTTCGAGCCGGCCGTTGAGGCGGCGCCGGCCGGTGGGGCCCAGGCGGACGGTGACGGACTGATCCACCCCTGCGCCGGAGGGCACGCTGGGGTGCGGCTGAGGCGGTGTCGCGTCCGGCGGGTTTCCGTCACCGCGGGTGCGACCGGTCCGGCTGCCGTCCGGTGGCGGGGTCCTCGCCGGGCTAATGGGCGGCTGCCGTGCTGAGTGCGGCGAGGCGGCGGTGTTCGAGGACGGTGGCGACGGCGTAGCCGCCGCCACCGGCGACGGCGAGGACGGTGTAGACGCCCAGGATGTCGGTGGTGAAAAGGGAGGCGGCCCCGACAAGTGCGAGCCAGGAGCCGAGGACGTAGTGCAGGTTGATGTGGCGTGCGGTGCCCTCGGCGATGTTCATGAGGCCGACGATGAGCACCGAGCCGGCGGCCCAGAGCATGTCCTGCAGGCCGGGCTGGTCGATCGTTCTGGTAAGGCCGGTGATGGCCAGGAACAGGGCGGTGAATGCGGTGCACCAGGCGATCCCGAGTAGCTTTTCGGCCTGTTTGCGGGATTCACTCGCGCCCTGCTGAGAGCGGATGCCTGCGTGCACGCCCAGCACCAGGGCAGATACCAGGCCTGCGACGAACAGGGCGATGGGCAGCCACGCGGGCAGGCTGACCAACGGATCGGCGCCCTTGGAGAGCGCGGCGGTGCCGTGACCGATCACGTAGGCCAGTGTGAAGCTGAGGTAGGCGGCACGGCTGTCGACCTCGCCTGCGGGGACTGCGAGGGCCGGGGCCGGGGCCGGTGTCGAGTGAGGATTCACGGTGGCTGTGTCCTTTGGGGTGAGCATGTCGGAAGGTCAGGGGTCCGCGACGATGACGACCTTGCCGAGCACGGTGCGCGACTCGGCGAGCTTGAGCGCGTCGGCGGCCCGGCCGAGGGGGATCTGCGCGGCGATCCGCGGTGTCAGCGCGCCGTCGGCGACCAGGCGCAGCACCTGGCCGAGGTCCTCGCTCAGCCGGGCCCGGAAGGTGTCGGGGCGGCGCTTGCCGGACCAGAAGTTGTAGAACGTCGCGCTTCTGCCGTTGGGCAGGTGGTTCCACGCGGACAGGCGGGCGATGAGTTTCAGGAACGGCAGGGCCGCGTTGCCCGCCTCGCCCTTCGCCGACGCCGTGCCGTAGTTGACCAGGGTTCCGCCCTTGCGGAGCAGCCGCCAGGACTGCTCCAGACCGGTGCCGCCGACGTGGTCGAAGACCGCGTCCACACCGTCGGGGGCGAGCGCGCGGATCTGGTGGTACATATCCGGGTCGCGGTAGTCGACCGGGGTCGCCCCCATCTGGCGCACCGTTTCGTGGTGGCGCCGGGCGGCGGTGCCGATCACCCCGATCCCGGCGTGGCGGGCCAGCTGCACCAGCGTGTTGCCCACGCCACCGTTCGCGCCCAGCACCACGATCGTCCCGCCTCTGCGGACGGATGCCGACCGGTGCAGCATCTGCCACGCGGTGACACCGTTCAGGACCACGGTTTCGGCGGCGGCCGCGTCGACTCCGTCCGGCACCGGAACGAGGTCGGCGGCCGCGACGTGCAGGTGGCTGGCCCACCCGCCGACCTTGGTCACCGCGGCGAACCGGCGGTCCCGCAGTGCCGGGTCCACCCCGGCGCCGGTGGCCGCCACCGTTCCCACCACGTCATAGCCGGGCACGAACGGGAATCTCGGTTGGTCGTAGTACTTCCCCAGGCGCATCTGCTGCTCGGCGAACGACACCCCGGTCGCCTCCATCCGCAGGACCACCTGTCCCTCACCGGGAGGCGGGAGCTCACGGATCCGGACTTCCAGGCCGTCGGACTCGACCGGGCCCGGCAGCACGATCTCGGTGACATGTGTGGTGACAGGTCCAGCCATCAGGTACCTCTTCGGTATTCACGCGTTGACTCGGGTCGGAAGTGCGGATCTGTTCTCCGTGGTTCATCGGTCCGCGTGAGCGCCGGGCGCGGCACTGCCGCTGTACTCGCCCAGGCCGGCGACCAGGCCGGCCACGTCGGGATTGTCGGCGTACCTGCGCCGGTGGATGTCGGCGATCTTCGTGCCCAGCTCCGGATCGGAGTCGTCGGAGACGTCGAACGAGACGAACTTGTCGATCAGCGGCAGGCCGGCGCGGTCGATCTCCAGGTGTGCCGGGTGGTTCATCATCGACTCGTAGCCGGCGAGGTCCGCGATGACGGAGACGGCCCCGTACTCGTACTCCCCGCCGAAGTCGCGGCCGACGACGAACGACGTGATCGACGGGATCGCGTCGCACGCGTCGCGCATGGCCTGGAGGCCGGCCGTCACCTCCTCCGCCGTGACGCCGGGCCGGAGGGAGAAACGAATGCCGTGATAGATCATGAAACTGCTCTTTCCTTGTCGGGGTTACGTTTCCGCGCGCCGCCGGCGGCGGCCGCGCAGGCGAGCATGGCGATTCCGGCCCAGGTGAACGAGTCACCGACGCCGAACGCCTGGACGACGGGCTGAACGACCAGCGGTGAGAGGAACTGGCCGAGGAAGATCGCGGCGACGAGTCCGCTGAAGATCCGGCCTCGCCATGCCGGTGGGGCGAGTTCGGACAGGCGCAGGGTGAGGTTGGGGATGGCCAACCCGACACCGAGGCCCCCGACGAACAGGCCTGCCGCGATGCCGGTAATCGTGCCGGTGCCACCGGCGAGCGACCAGCCCGCGCCGAGTAGCGCGACGCAGACCACGGTGATGGCCGCGGACCGCAGGCGCCGGCGCAGGGCCGGGAAGGCGAAGCCGCCCAGCGCGCCGGCCAGGGTGCTGCCGGCGACGACGACACCGATGAGTACGGGGCCGATGCCCTGACCCGCCAGCAGGAACGGCACCTGCGTCGGCGCCATGTAGAAGACCGTCGTGGCGACCAGGGCCAGGGCGTAGATCCCGAGCACGCTGCCGGCCGCCGTACGGCCGCCGCCCTTGACCGGCGCGGAAGCGGCCGGCGGCCCCTCCCGCACGGCGAAAACGGCGACCAGTGCGACCACCGCGGCCAGGCTGTGGAGCCAGAACGGCACCCGCCAGCCGATCGTGGCGAGCACGCCGGCCAGGGGCAGGAACAGCACCCCGCTGAGACTCGCGAACACCTGCTGCAGTCCCAGGAACGACGCCCGTTCGGGGCCGTCGAACCAGTCGGTGATGATGGCGTTGACGGCGGTCATGACACCGCCGACGGCGATGCCGAGCAGCGCCCTGCTCAAGAGCAGCGACCACAGATCGGTCAGGAGGTATCCGGCGGTGCCGCTGACCGCGTAGAGCACGAGACCGGCCAGGAGCAGCGGCCGGCGGCCGACGCGGTCTGCGGCCAGCCCGGACAGCGGGGCGCTGAACGCGACGGTCAGCGAAGTGATCGTCATCGCGAGCCGGACCAGCAGGGAAACCCCGGGCTGGTCGGCGAAGACCCGCTCCATCGCCGGGAGGCTGGGGGCGATGATGGCGGGCGCCATGATCGTCAGCGTCGCCGCGGCGAGAACGGTTCCGCGCGCGACGCGGCCGGGTCCCCGGCGCTCCGGCGCCGCCGTCGTGCCACCGTCCTCGTGCGGACTCACTCGGCGGGTGGTCTGTGGCTCGGGGGGCACGGGCGACCTCTCGAAAATCATCGGGCGATGCGAACGTTGAACGAACCGCCGATGCTCACCGCTCGGCCGGTAAATACGCTATGACCGGCCCGGATTCGATGTCTTCGGACGCCGGTGCCGACCCGGATGGCACCCCGGTAGGAACAGGACTGCCCGCTGCTACCGCCGTATCGCGGAGGCCGCGAAAAAGGAGGCGAAACGGAGCAGCACACGCAGGCGGCGTGCCCGGGTGAACCCGGTTCCGGTGAGGGAGGCTCCCAGCCGTACCAGGTCGCGGGAACCGATGGACAGGACGCAACGTCGGCCTTCGCCGGATGCCGTGTCGTCCGGGACGATCTCCGTGTGGAGGTTGGTCAATCCGGCGAGCAGCGCCATCGGCGCGCGGGAGCGCACGGTCTTCACTCCCCGCACCTGCCACGGAAGCCCATCCGCGTCGTGGAAGCGCAACGTGTACGACATCGCCTCCTGACGGCCTCGGGGGAACAGCGAGAGCGTTCCGGTGACGTCCGCCCGCGAGGTGAGGCCCTCGACCTCGATGACGCCCCGCATCGACACCGGACGCGCCGGATCGGCGAGGAACCGGTCCAGGCCGGGAATCTCCGCTCTCAAGGTCATGACCACCCTCGGATGCTCGTTCCCGCGGGTGCTCATGCGTTCCGCGAAGACGATGCCATCGCCCTTGGTCGAGGCATGGCGCTCGGACATGAACGCGAACGCCGCGTCCTCCGGGACTTCGGCGCGCGAAACCGAATGCCACTCAGGGGCACGCCATCCGGGACGCCCCGAACGGCGGATCACTGTCTCGACCGAACGTTCCGCCGCCGCCAGGATCGTGGCGGAGGGGTTGACCCCGGTCGCCGCGGGGAGCACCGAACCGTCCATGACGAACAGGCCCGGGTAGCCGTGCACCTCACCGGCCTCGTCGACGACGCCGGTGGTGATGTCACGGCCGGGACGGACACCGCCGAGGGCGTGCACCGTGATGGTGCGGCGCAGCAGGGACCAGGTGACGGGGAGGTAGAGGCGCGCGTGGAGGAGCCGCGCGAGCAGCGGGCCCACCCGCGTCTGAGACCGGTAGAGGTGGCCTTGCCAGCGGTTGCGCCACGACAGGCCGGCCCTGCCCGACCGATCCAGCCGCAGTGTCCCGTTGCCGGAGTCCCTGCCCATCGCGAGAACGGTGAAGATGTGCCGCGGGGTCGTGCGCCTGACCTTCCGCCGCCACCACGCGCGTGCCGCGCGAGCCGGCAGGACGGTGTCGAACAGGGTGTGCAACGGCGGCGGAAAGGCGCCGTCCTGCACCTGGAACCAGACCGACCGCCGCCCCTCGGGCACGTCCAGCACGGTGTTGGTCGTGATGGTGGGCCCGGTCGTCATGTCGTCGTGGTTGTCCCGGAGTTCGGCCAGGGTGAGGAAGTCCCCGTTGCCGGAGAACCCGTGTCCGAGCTGACGGGAGAGACCGGGCAGGGTGCGGTGCACGTCCCTGCACCGCAGCAGAAGCTCGGTGGTCGCGACCGCCCCGGCCGCCAGCACGACCCGGCGGACGAACCACTCACGTTGGGCGGCGCCGGGATCGGACGGGGTCGAGGCGATCACCGCGTAGCCGCCGTCGCGCGTTTCGACACGCCGCACCTCCGCGTCGGTCACGGCACGGGCGCCGCAGCGCTCCGCTACGGCGAGGTAGGTGTTGTCCAGCGTGTTCTTCGCGCCGTGGTTGCAGCCGATGACGCATTCCCCGACGAAGGCGCAACCACGCCGTGGCACGCCGTGCGCGTTCGGCCGCCATGTCTCCGGATCGCCGAACGTCACCGCCAGGTTGGGGCGCACGGTGGCTTCGGACATGGTCATTTCCTGGATGAGTCGTTCGACGAGTTTCGTGCGGGCCGGAGGCTGACCGGTGCGCGGATCGTCGCCCACCGGCGCGACACCCATCATGTACGCCGCCAGGTCGTAGTACGGGTCCAGCGCCTCGCGTCGCAGATGGGCCGGCCAGCTCTCGTCCAGCGCCCCCTCGTACGGCCGGGCGAACACGTTCGCGTACACCAGCGAGCCGCCTCCCCAGCCCGCGCCGTGGACACTGCCCATGCGCCCGAGCCAGCGGATGTCGTAGAGCCCTTGCCCGACCTCCCACAACCAGCCGTCCTCCAGACGCGGCCGGCGGGGGAAGTCACCCGGTCGCCACCGCCGGCCACGTTCGACGACGATGACCGAGAACCCGGCCTGCGCGAGGCGGGCGGCGGCCACCGCGCCGCCGAACCCGCTGCCGACGACGATGACATCGGCCTCGTATGGATCGGTCAAGGCCGTTGCCCCTCAATCGAAAGCGTCCGTGAACCTGTCGATCGATTGTGCGGATCGCGGACGCGGAAGTCGCCGCCCTCAGGTGCCGGAGCCGATCCCACCCTGGTCGGAAGATCTCGTCCGCACCCTCCCCCGGTAGCGGATGTCCGCTCATCTACGTGGGCGGACGAGTCCCGTGTCGTAGGCGAAGACGATGGCCGCGGCGCGGTCGCGGGCGCCGAGTTTGGTGAAGATCGTGCCTATGTGCGACTTGATCGTGGTTTCGGCGAGGTTCAGGTGGTCGGCGATCTCCCGGTTGGACGCCCCTCGGGCCATGAGCCGGAGGACGTCGAGTTCGCGGTCGGACAGCGCGCTGACCCGGTTGTCGAGCCGAGCCGCGGGCCGTGCGAACTGCCGGTAGGAGGCGAGGATCGGGCCCAGCAGGGTGCCGTCGATCCAGGTGCCGCCGGAGGCGACGGTGCGCACCGCTTCGATGAGGTTCTCGGGTGTGGACGACTTCAGCTCGAAACCCGCGGCGCCGGCGTCGACCGCGGACCAGAGGACGTCCTGGTCGTCGAAGGTGGTGAGGATGCAGACGGGCGGTCCGCCGGTGGCCCGTACCCGCCGGGTTGCCTCGACGCCGTCGACGCCGGGCATTCGCACGTCCATGCAGATGACGTCGGGGGCATGGCGGGAGAGGCCGGGCACGACTTCGCCGCCGTCGCCGCATTCGCCCACCACCTCGATGTCCGGCTGGCTTCGCAGGATCAGTCCGAGCCCCGCTCGTACCATCGGCTGGTCGTCGACCAGCATCACCCGGATCATGCGGATGCCCCGGCGAGACGGCGGGGCAGATGCGCCTCGACCACCCAGCGTTCGTGGTCCGCCCGGGCCCGGAAGGTCCCGCCGATGGCCGCCACCCGGTGATCGAGGCCGGCCAGTCCCATGCCCCCGCCGACACGTCGGCGACGCGGACCCAGCGCGCTCTCGATCCGCACCTCCACCCCGTCGTGGCCGACGACGATCTGGATGGTCGCCTCAGCGGATCGGGCGTGTTTGGCGACGTTGGTGAGGGCCTCGCGGAGCACGTCGTGCAGCACGATCAGTGGCGCCGCCGACACGCGTTCGATGTCACCGGCGACATCGATGCGAATGTGCATCCCGGCGTCGCGGTATGTGTCCAGAAGGTGTTCGAGCTGCCCGGGGCCGATCGGCGTGAGCGAGTGGGAGCCCCCGTGCATGAGCATCAACGCCTGGCGCAGCTCGTCCATACCCTTACGCCCCAGATCCTCGGCCTGCCGCAGAGCGTCCGCGGCCTCCCCTATCGCCGTGGGCGAGGAGGCGAGCAGCATCCGCACCCCCGAAAGGTGCAGCAGCACGACGCTGAAACTGTGCCCCACCAGATCGTGCAGGTCCCGGGCGATGCGCTGCCGGTCCTCGGCCAGTTCGGCCTCGGTCAGCCTGATGGGAGTACGTTCCAACTCGTCGATCAGCGCGAACTGCCGGCCGACGACATGACCGAAGGCCCATCCGATCAGCAGGCCGCCGAACCAGAGCCACGCGCCCAGCCCCCGGTGCCAGTCATTGGTCTCAAGTGCCCAGATCAGGAACGGCGACAACAGACAGAAAACCATCATGACCGTGTCGAGCCGCCGCGTGCGGCTGGCCGCGACCACAGCCAGAGCGGTGGTGACCACGAGATAGGCACTGCGGGTGACGACCGCCGCGTCGCCGACGAGCGTCGGGAACATGACCCACGACAGGAGAAGCCACCCCGGCATCGACCGCCAGACCACCCGCACGATCAGCGCCGGAAGCATCAGAACCGCCAGGATCCAGCCCCACTCCGACGAGTAGTACAGGTTCAGCACCCCCAAGCCGGTGCCGAGGACAGCCGCTCCGATCAAGAACTTGTCGCGGTCGCGCAGCAGCGAGGGCATGTCAGAAATATAGGTCAACACCGCCGCCGGCGACTCCGACCGCAGTGCCGCGTCACCTCCTACCGGAGAAAGAGCGGGAGGCGATCTTCCGACTGGAAGCTGTGCCGAGTTCGGATCAGATGGTTGAGGTGAGGAGCTTCAACCACATGATCACGCCTCGCAGGCGGGGCCTCGCAGGTGGAGCCTCGCAGGCGGAGTCCAGCCTCATGGCTTTCGGCGGTTTTGTCGTGGCGGGTGGCCTACCCGGGCTAGGTCTTGATCTTCCGGAAGCGGCGTTCGACGATGTTGCGCAGCCGGTATCGCCGCGGATCGAAGCCGACGGGCCGCCCACCGGCCGAGCCTTTCCTCTTCCGATTGGCCTGCCGATCTGTCTTCCCCGGGATGACCGCCGTGATCCGCCGTCGGCGCAGGTAGGCGCGGTCGGCCTTGGCGGTCGGCCTTGGAGGGTGACCTCGGCGGCGCCTGAGCAAGGTCGTCGGCTTCAGAGAGCCGAGGTTAGGTGCTGGCCCTCGATGTTCGTCGCTCTCACTCCGACCGCGACACCCCGACCTCGACGCGTGCTGTTCGTGGGAGATCGCTCGTGTGAGCCCGCGTTGCTGCACAACGCTGCTGTACGGGCACGAAAAAGGCCCTCCGGGATCATCCCGAAGGGCCTTTGACCTGCTGTGCGGCCGGAGGTACTCGAAACCCCAACCTTCTGATCCGTAGGGAAAGGCAGATGCCTCGTCAGGGGTATCTCGCCCTGCTCAAGTAGTGGTTGCGGGTCGGTGGAGGGTGATCCTGTAAGGCGGTGTTGCTGTATCGACTGCTGTACAGCATTCCTCATCCCTTGTGAGGTGCGGCGTGGCCTTTCGCCGAATCAGCGCCGAGCGATTCCCCCAAGACCGGCTCCGCGCCAAGATGATCCAAGCACCGTGACATGGGAGGGCGCATGATCGTGTTCACGTGTGCGGATTGTGACGCCTCGCTGACCATACCCATGTCGCAGGTCACGCTCCCCGCCCACGCCCATCAGCAGCACGGCCACGAACTACTTCCCGTGCTCATGAAGGCTGGAACCTACGCGGTGGACCCGGAACCCTCCGGACCGCCGTGGCGGTGGTGGGAGGAGATCGGTGCGGAAGAGGCAGAGGCCCGCGGCGTGTACGCGCCGGTCTTCACCTTGTCTGCCGCTCGACGCAATCGGCGGCCATGAGATGTCATGTCTGCATGAAGATCTTGGCCGCCAAACTGGAGAGAGCGGCGGATTGCAGCAGGCTTGCTGCCGCTTCGGCTGATGCGGCGACCATTCGTTGAGTTGGCCACTCAGGCATTTCCTGATTCGCCATGACGGCGTTGATCACTATCCTGGCGTCTGGGCTGCCATTAACCTGAATCTGTCGATCACTGCCGCCATGATTACGCACCACCCCCAGCGCGTCTATGATCCACTGGCGTGCCCGCGACCGAGATGCGGGCTCATTGCGGGGATCGTCGCTGACGAGGTCTGGAAAATCTGTTGCCATTTCGCCTGTCCCGTCCGGAGTGATCTGGGCAATGATCGACAAAGCCTTGAGCCGGACGCTCCCGTCATCGTCTGGCTCTTCCTCGCTGATAATGATAGACGCATGTTCTCCGGCCCTTTCGAGCAATCCCCTGGCCAGTTCACGTGACGTGCAGATATAACCGTCTTTTCCTAGATGCGCGTTCACTTTGGTCGACGTCAGCTCGGCTGCCTGACCGACAACATTCAAGATCCCACGCACCGACTCATAGAGATCACCGTCACCGTCGAGAGCCGCTTCAAGTGCGTGGTGCATATCATCATACGCATCGCCGTCCTCATCAAAAGAGTACGAGCTCCCGTCATCCGGGTCGGTCAGCGCCTGCGCACGCACGAATTCTCTCATGGCAGCATGTGTAGCCGCCGGCATGTCAACGCCGTCAACAGCTGCCCGGACCGGCCCCGCCCCCGCCATCACCAGCGCCGAATACACGAGCTGATGAAAGGTGCCGATGTCACTCACAACGATGTTGATGAGCCACCGGCCCTGTTCGGTGTTCAACAGTCCGGGTCTGCTGATCGCAAGCCAAACTGCGGCGTGAGCAGCAGCCGCGCTTTCCAGCTGCTCTTGATCATGGTCGATGACCGCGCCAATTCGTTCGGTCTCCAGCTCGGCCAAAAGTGCCACAACATCGTCGTCGCCCAGATCATTCAGCAGTTCCCAAGCATTGCTTACGTGAGCAAGAGGGAAGGCGAGTGTCGCCAGCGTTCTCAGCCCTGCCCACAACAGCTGCCTCAGCTGGCCGGCACTGCGCTTGTCAACCTGCCTGGATGTCTCGCCCTCGCGGACTTGGTTCCAGTCGAGTTCATGCTTTTCCATGAACCCCTCGATAAGCAGGTGACCACGCATATCGTCGTCGGTCCAAGCTTCCGTTGAGTTCTCACGAGCCGTTCTGCGAGCTCTGCGCAACAGGTCGGCAGCGAGTGCGAGGTCCCCCGCCCCCTGGGCGGTCAGTTTGGTGGAAGCACCCAACCGCGCGTCAAGCCGGGCAGCACGGATTAGCAGCGCCCCCAGAGCTTGAACGAAAGCACCTCCCCATGGATGCTCAGCGGCACCTGCGGCAATGTCATACGGATCGACCGCCGGACTGCCCACCCGTCGGCCGGGCTCCCACAGTGACCGAACTGCACCGGCAAGGAGGTAGCGGGCGTTCATCGCCAGAAGGTCCTTGTCCAGAAGCGCCTCCGGTGGCCAGTGCGGCCGAGGTTGCTGCTCGTCGTCATCGAATGGAGGCAGCCAGTTGTCAGCGTCATAGGGCTCGTCGTATCGAGAAACATTTATCTCGGCGACGGAGTAAGCGAGCAGTTCAGGGCTCCATGTGGCCAGGTGACGGCCGAACGCGGCAATCGCGAGCGCGGCTTGCTCGAGTTCGGCTCCCGCCAGCAAGACGTAGATGATCGCCCCGCCCGGATACCCCAGGATGCGGTAATCCTGGATCGATCCGCCTTCCTCATGTTCGTCGTCTGGCTCATTCTCAGATATGACCTGCGGTGAATCCCATCCTGCCTGGATGGCCGCTGCGACCGCATCCATCAAATGATCTACATCCATCGGAGCTGGATCCCCGCTGGATATCGTGATCTTTCCGAGGTGTGGCATGGCGCCTCCCTGTCTGTCGAAAACTTCCAGGATGCAGAGAATTCAGCCCGTCATGTGGCTCATTCAGTGCCTATCGCTTATACCATCCAACCCCTCGAATGAGGTTGCGAGTGCCAAATTTACCCGTGCAGCTCAAGGCTCGATGCTGCCCGGGGACAGCAAGTGCCTTGAGGCGGCAACTAGTGGTGCAGTGGCGCGAACTTCCCTGCCCGTGTCCGTGTTTACCGTTATGGTCGTGGTCATGCTCAGCGCATACAGCCAGAACAGCGTGCTGCTGTCAATGATGGAAGGCCTGGTTGGGGACGGCGTTGACCTGGAGCCCGCCAGGAAGGCGTTTGAGTCGACCAAGGGTGACTTCACGGCGAAGTTCACCGCTGCGGTACAGGCACGGTTTGCTCAGCTGGTCGAACCAGAGCTGTTCATTGACGTGCCCGAGCGCCCCGAGGAACTTCGCAAAGATGATCTGGACGCACTGGTGCGGCCGGCCGCCGACGGCTTCCTTCGCTCATATCCGACCAAGGACGAACTGCTGCGCCAGGCGGACCGGATCCGTCAGCGGCAGGAGCGGCGCCCACCATGGGTCCCACGCCTGGACCGACACGGCAAGCCCATTCGGGAACCACAAACTAACTCGTCCGACGCGGAGGCTCTTCCCGGACGGCCTCTGACGGTCACTGCCCTTGCCGAACTCGGGAAGGTGACAGTCCTTCTGCCCGCTGCTGACTGGGAGCGGCCGGAGCTGGCCATGATGCCTGGCGGGATCGGGGAATGGGAAGCGGCTCTGTACACGGTCCTGGGTGTCACCAGCGAGCAAGGGCCCGCTGCGACTGTTGCGATCGACGCGCAGGCCAACGAGGCGCTGATTCCTGAGGGTGTGCGCTGGTGGTCGACCGAACCGGCACAGCCGCTGCCGGCAGCGCAGGATCCAGGAGTAGCAAGCGAGCTGCTGGCCACCTCGACGAGCCTTGGCGGGCTGTCCGTCACCGACAACACGCATCAAGATATCGAGACGCTGGCCATCGCTCTCGGGTCCGCGGGCGACTGGCGATATAGCGCCCGTTGGCTGCTTGACGCATGGGACTCCAGCATGGATGTGGGCACGCTTGCTACCGCCCGCGCGGCCATCGCCGGCTGGGCGGGGGAGGGCCGAAGCGGATTGATCGTGTACGTGTATGGCGGGGCCTTGCACGGCACCGAGGGTCTGATCGGCGTCCCCGGTCCACTGCACAGCTACCTGCTGTGCGTGAGCCGCTCTGCCGACGGTACGGACACAGTCGACACGGTGCGGCGAGCGATCCTCTCGTGTCCAGGGGAGCACTGGTGCCACCGCGGCGGCTGTCCCATGGCCGAGTTCCCGGAAGCGGACGCGCTGCTCGCGTCGATCGTCGCCATTGGCGACGTCACCGGTGTGGCTGACCAGGACAAGGGCTGGGCCGGGGAGACCTACCAGCAGTTGTATGGCACTCGCGGCGTCGATGATTACTCGGAACTCGTTTTGGACTGCCTGGAGGCGGAGCTATCGGGCGACGGCTGGGTTGAGTTGGAGCGAGCGACGTGGGAAGGCGGCATGGAGCAGTCACTGCTGCGCCGAGGCGCACACTGCTTGGCCGCCTCCTACGATCCGATCACCCGCCAGCTCCAATTGGCCGATGGCAAGCCCCATCTCGATGGCATACTCGATCTCCTGGCCGACGATGGTGTGCTTACCGGCGATGACGACCACGCGACTGTCGATACCAGCGAGCAGGCAATCCAGCAGTGGGGCACGGATATCCTGACCATTGCGGAAGATTATTTGCGCGGCCTCATCAACGAGTTGCGGCAATTGTCTGCCCCGATCCAGGGCGCTTTACTCGGACTGCATCCTCATGCAGACGGAACACTTAGCGCTCCGGAATCGACAGCACTCGCAAAAGAACAACTCACAGTCCTGATCCGCACTGCCGGGCTGTTTATCGGCGAATGATCTCGATGGATTTCGAGTTCTGGACTTGTTCGGCCGTGTCTACACGTCGGCGGATTTCGAAAGTTCCAAGTCTCGACCCTCTTAGGACAGACGTCGCCCGGTTATTGCGATCAGCGAGATCGAGGCCAACTGCCTCGCACCAATTCAATCTCATCCGCAATAATTTAAAGGGGTGCCGCCGTTCTCATTGGGTCAGGGAGAACGGCGACTGGAGCTGGAGTAGACCTCTACGTAAAGGGAAAACTTCATCTTTACTTCAGTCGTTCAGTGCGCGATTGTAGCGGAGCGATATATTCCCGCGCATTCTCGTATGCTTTCCACGCTGCTCTAAGGTAATCCAGTCCTTGGTCGTCCAATTAGATGTATTGCGTGAGACCTTAAGAGACATTCCAAATTTTTCGTCCAGCAACTCTCTGCAGACTTCTGGCGCTGTTCTGCCGTTAATCCACTCAAGCTGCAAAAGCACTCCATGCCTCATTCCGCCATTGTCCCATACATCAATCCATCTAGGCTTCTTGTCGCCTCTCAGTTCCGGACAGAAAACATGTACTCTGCGCATAATTCCGCTACAGAGGCGAGAACTGCCTATACGATCGTCGCGAAAGAACTCGATAGCCTCAGCTTCATGCTTCGTCACTAAATCCGGCGACTCTCTATGAATGTAGTAAGAACTTTGGAGAAGTTCCTCCGCGATCCTCAATGCCTTGCGCCATTGTGATCGCATGATCGTCTCACGAGCACCGCGAAGACATATATATGAGTTGCCGCCAGGGCGGTAGAGGCTCATATGTCGCTCATGAATCTCAAATCTTAAACCCGGTATGCCAATTATATTGTCATCGTCTGCCGATTGAGCGTTAGGGATGATTGCGGATAAAACTCCCGGGAGATCCTCCCTAGTTACAGCTACAGTTAGACGCTCAGCTTCCGGCTGCACGTACGATATGAGGGCCAAATTGCTACGACTCGACTTTGGCGCGTCGTTCGTGAAAATGCTGGTTGACAGCGTTCTGTGCAGGGCAAGCAAGAAATCTGTTTCCAGAATTTCTTGATCGAGGGAATTTGCATACGGTATTGGAATAGTGCGTGGGGAGCTTCCTTCGAGGGACTGAAGCGCCGCGCGAAACGGCTCCCCTGTGTATGCGGCTCGCTTCCGCGCCATGTCGTGGATGTGGAAGTGCTTCATCGTCGTGGCGGTTTTCCCTGTGAGCAGCGGTCCAGAATATCTGCGCTCCACCCCTGGAGGAGATTGATGATCGCCTTGAGGTCATTCCTCCGGCTCCCTATGAAAGGGAGAATTGCGAGAGCGGGAATCATCGGCAGGATAATCAGAACAAGGGGAATGTGAGCGAAAACAGCAACAGCTGTACGTGCCCACGCCACTGCGAGAATAGCCTGCGGCTGGAAAAGGTCAGGGAGCTGCGGATTGGCAACCATCGCACACCGATCAGGACTGCCCGGTCTCAGTCGCAATCAGGAACGACGGCCTACGTGGAGCAACTCATGTCGGTTGTGGGCCTGACCGCCAGTGAATGACCGGGAGCACTAGCACAGGCAGGTGACCGAATGCACCTGCCGAGATACTACCGCAGGCGACTCGACGTCGTACGACATTCCCAGAAGCGACGCCGCAATCCTGCCCACGACCTTCCGCTTTTCAGTCGGACCAATCAACCTGGTGGGGTGGCGGAGACCGTGGTCAGAGAGTGGTGGACGGTAGCCGAAGTGAGTCCGCGTGTGGGGACGTTGCTGTCAGCGCTGCTGTCACCCGCATAAGCGCTGGCATGCCGTCCTGCATACCTTCGACGCCGCCGGCCGCCACCTCGACTCCCACGTCGAGTGCACCGGGACCGATGACGATCACTGGGCCGCCGTCACCACCGCACGCGACCGGTTGAACGGATGGCTCAGCGAACTTCCCGGCCTCCGCTTCGGTGACATCGCCATCCGGCCCTTCCGCCATGACGTCGACGGAGTGCTGTTTGGCCTCGTCATCGAGACCTTCGAAGACACGGAACTCTACCCGAACGGCGAGAGGAAACCGATTCGTGCGAGCGAGTGCCCAGCTCTTGGGAGACTTGGGACTACGAGGCCCTCAACTAGGCTACACACGTTCGCTTCTCGCCAGTGTCCCGTCAATACACCGGATATCGTCGGGGCATGGCTGATGCGCTACCGCTCCGTATTTTTCTGGCCTCGCCCGGTGATCTCCCGGACGAGCGGGCAAGTGTTCGCGCCTGTGTCGACGAGCACAACGCTCGTTGCAGAGGCGAGAGCAACGTGACCTACGAAATCGTCGGCTGGGAGCGTGCGCGAGGAACTGCCCGGCGACCGCAGGAGGCAATCAATGAACTCATTGGGGAGAGCCACTTCCTGGTCGCGTTGTTCAAGGGATCTTGGGGTAGCGAGTCGGGCGGCCCATGGGGATACACGTCCGGTAGCGAAGAGGAACTGTTCACGGGCCTGCTTGAGCTCGGCCGCACCGAGCAGCCGATGCGGGATGTGTGGGTGGCCTTCCTCAATCATCCTGCGCCCGCCGAGCGGATCGTGAGGCTCCGAGAGCAGATGTCCCGGCACCACGCGATGATGTACGAGTCCATTGCGGACATGCGTGACCTCAAGACGAAGCTGACTGAGCGTCTTGAGGCGTGGAAAGCGCTGGCCGGATCGAAGATGCCTAGGCACGTCGACCTGCTGCCGTCGTCAGGAAAAGACGTCTTGCGGGCTGCGAACCTGCGCCTGCGTGGTGAGAAGTTAATCGACCTCGGTCAGGCTGAGGCGGGACGGGCAAACCTCCGAGAGGCAGCCGCGATGGGCGGTCCGGCCGAACATTTGGCCTACGCTCGGTCCCTGGCTCGCTACGGTGAGCTCGATGAGGCTTACACCGCGACGCAGCGTGCCATCGAACACTTCATCAGTGCAGCCTCGCACTTGCACTCACCGCTCGCAGCCGAAGCCTTCGCTGCCCAGGCAGGGGTGCTGCGCAGGCAGGGACGCGACGTCGATGCAATAGGACGGCTCGATCAGGCATTGACCCTTCTAAACCAGAATGACGCCTATGCACAGAAAGTCCGCTGTCGGATCCTTGACGACCTCGGCCTTGCTCACCAGCGAATCGGCGAACTGGAGCTAGCTCGGCGTGCCTTCCAAAAGGCTCTCGATGCAAGGCGCAGCTCGGAAGACCATCTAAACGTGTGTCAGTCTCTCGTTAATCTGGCAAGGCTTGAGGTTGGCGTGGGGGACTTAGAGACCGCGGCTTCCCATGCGGACGAAGTGGTCTCGACTCTACGTGGCACACCGCCGTCGGCACTACATGCCAATGCCGAGGTGTTGGCCGCGCAGGTGCGACTCCGCCAAGGCCGGCCTGATGAGGGCGTGCCATATGCCGAGCGCGCTTTGTCTTTAAACCGGCAGATCGCGAGCAGACGGGGGGAGGCCATCTCCCTGCTCCTGCTTGCGCAGTGCTGCCGCGCGGCCGGTATGGGGCGCAAGGCGGGAGAGTGCGCGCGTGCCTGTCTTGAAGTGAACAAGGCGATGGGGAACAAGGAGGGCGAGCAGCGAGCCCAGTGGCTTCTCGATCAGCTGGACGAGTGACCGAGCACTGGTTCGCCCGGTCAGCTGGTCACGATGGCGCCATCAGCGTCGACCTGGACGTAGTCGAGGCAGGGCCACAGCAGAGCCGTGAGACGACCGTCACCGGACCCACAGCCGGTATCCAGCTGCGCCGAGTTAGGACCAATCTTTGGAAGCTGACCGACTGTAACGTGCGCACTCACCCGGAACTTGCGCGTCGAAGCTGACGGAGGGGTGTGTTGGGCGATGAAGTCATTCATCTCGTAGGTTTCGGGCATACGCCGCATCCCGTCTAAATGCTCACTTGGGAACCTAGCGCGAAAGTCATTGAGTACGTCGGGTCTAACTTTCGCACCGACGTACGACCGAATGGTCATCGCCCCACCCATTTTGAGAAAGGCCGTTAAGTCTTCGGTGTCCAATGCGTCGAGCAACGCTGCCTCGTGGTTCCCCCTGAGGAGGGTCGCGCGTCCGGATCCGGAATACGTAAGAAGCTCTTCCATCACCTCGGCAGACTGTGCCCCCTTGTTGATGTAGTCACCAAGAAAAATCGCGTGCGGTCCACCTCGCGCAGCAAGGACTTCGCATAGTCCCCGGAGAGCATTCAGATTTCCGTGGATGTCGCCTACAAATGCGATCTCGGCACTCACAACAGGATCTTCTCCACCTCGGCGTAGTCGGAGGTCTTGCCGGTAACACCCAGAGCCATGAACGCCATCGAGAGGATGTCACTGGGACGTCCCCATTCATTGACGACTGTGGCTTCAAGGGAACCATGTTCGCTGGGCGGGAACTCCCCGATTATCCTGCGCAGCCGGGACAGGCATTGCTCAAGGTCCGATGTAGTCGCCTCACCTGGCTGCCGTGAGGCCAGGAGGCTGGTCAGGCAAGGATCTTCATGCCGAACGGCCAGCTCCCGCACCGAGAAGCAGGGAGCACCGTCAGCGATGGCCTGCGCGTACAAGCAGCTGCGCAGCAGGTACCGGGCTTGACGCAAAAGGCCGGGAAGGTACTTCGGCAAGTCTCGCTCCAAGCTCGTGAACAGCTCAGACAGGCTCCGAGCACGGGCAAGGAGTCGCTTAGTGTCGACCTCATCCATGTCCTCCACAGCGCGGGTTAAATAGCCATGTCTGTCCCAAATAATCTTGGCGTCACGCTTGAGGTGAGCCCCAAAAAGAGTACCGATGCCAGTCGAGAGCTGTTTTCGGGTGTAGTAACTCACATGTACGTAACCGGCGTCAGTGCTGGGTCGCTGAGTTGTCACCAGGGCCAGCACATCTAGGTCCGAATCGGGGCCGGCGTCTTGGCGGGCCTGACTCCCGTAGATCAACAATCCCTCAGCATCCGCAGGTAGTTCAGGGAAGTCCTCCAAAACCCTCGCCGGAACGTTCATCCCCAGCAGGGCACTAACCACATCATCACGGATCACGTTCCCCCAATTCCTGCGACCTGCCCGCTCTTGAGACAGACAACGACTAGCACCCTACGCGTGTCGACCCCGATGAGGTGGCAGTGTGATCGCTTATCAAGGTAGCTATCCGGTGGTAAGAGGACTCATACCGCAGGACTGCCAGGCCCGAAGAACCGGAAGCCCCGCGGCAGCATGGCTCCGCTATCCAGGCCGAGCAATCGCCCTGCTCCGCTGATCTAGACCGTAGTCAGCCGCGTGTCGACGGTGGCGCGAATGTGTCAGCGTGGGGGAACGTTACTGTCACCTGAGCCATAGGCATCCGATGACAAGACCCTACGATGGGGCCTCGCTGGCGATCGACCCAGCCAAAAGCAGAAGCTCCAAAGCAGGATCGCGAACTCTCAAACGTCCTACCTTTACTCGCTTGCTAGATCGTCACGCACTGCCCGCAGTTTGTCAGCGAGCGCTTCCGTCTCACTGATAGACAACTCGGGCACGTCACCCCACTCGGTTCGCCCGCCGGGCAGTGTGCCAGCCACATGGAAGTGAACATGGCCGATCGACTGCCCCGCAGGCACTCCGTTGTTCTGCCAGACTGCAATGCCTGGCCGTCTTTCGGCGCGGTCGATCACGCGAGCCGCCTCACGCACGGCGATCATCACAGCACCTGCCTCCTCGTCACTCAAATCAAGGATGGTCTCGACATGGCGGACAGGGATGACGAGCAAGTGGGCCACACCGCGCTGTTCCCGTGTAATCAACATGGCCGTGACCTCATCGCGAGCCAAGATGGTGTACGGGCGTGTGCCATTGAGGTAAGCGCAGAAAGCACAAGAACCATCGTCTGGGAGCTGAATTGAATCCGCTATCACGACGCCCTCAGCGACATAAGGAAGGCTTGGATCTCCAAGCGGTCGAGTCGGTCGTACTGCTCTGATTGCACCACGATCTTTAGCTCATCGCATACTCGCTCCCGGCGAGAGGCGAACACGAATGACAAGATGATGAACCGGACCGAATCCTGGGCGGGCAGAATTTGCGACAGTCTCGCTAGTCCGCCACCAAGAACCGGGACAGCAACCGTACCGCCATTCGCGCGATCGGCGACCTCGCGCCAGAGCTGATCGAGACCTCGCCAGAGATTCTCAATTGAGCTTCGAGCAACGTTCTTCGCGTCCATCTCCGAGTACGCGACGCAGAAGAAGCTCCGAGTGGCCTGCTCCAGTACCGCCACCGTTCCCACTTCGTAAACCTTCGTTTTTCCCGGTTTCGTGATCGTGCCCACCGGAACTTTATCACTGAGCGCCTGATCCAGCTCACCATCCAGGCGCTTCACGTCTCCGCCGTAAATCTTGTCAACGAACTGGGCCTGGAGGCTCGTCCGAGCGATGATTCGCGGCATCTCCGTATCGAAGGTTGTCTGCATACCGATCACCAGGTGATCCGCATCCTGCTCAAGGATGTCTCCCCGGACTAGGCTTATTTTCACATTCGGCGCCTCGTACTGCTGCTCAATCGGCCGAGGCCAAGACCTGACGGCAGCATAAATCAGTGCAATTACGACCGTTATGATGGTCATCCATGTCCCGACACCTTCAGCCACGTCAGGAAAGAAGACATCGTAGAGGCCAGCGAGCACCGCTATAAGACCAACTGCCGACAAAGCGTGGACCGCGAAGTGTTGCCAGAAGCGCTGGCCCTTTAGGTCATTAAGCAGTGCCCTGCTCATAGGCTGAGCTGTTCGTAGACGCTTGGCTTGTACTGGTAGCACCCCGTATTGGAGCTGCGGGCGTACGCCTCGGCGTAGTTGTCCAAGGCGTACTTGATGATCGCCGGCTGGAACGACACTGACATGGTGTAGTAGTCGACGTCCAATAGCGGTTTGGGAATGAAATTCCGATTAACTGTCCGACCACCATCAAGGTTGGCGATCACTACCGGCAGGTCAAGGTTAACTATCGCCTCGATCTCATATGCCAAGAATGAATAGCCGTCTCCGCCTTTTCTCTTGGCGTTAGCGCTGCCGAGCAATACGAACTGCTTGGCGTTTTTCATCCGCTCTCGCAAATTACGCTTAATCGTCTCTCGACTACTGGTGTCGCGCGAGATGTATAGGTCATGCGCATCATAGAAGTTGAAATCTATGTTCTTATTTTCACGCCAGGCTTCCATTAGCCTATAGGACCTAATGTCTTCGCTGGCGAAGGCTACATACGTTTTGTTGCGGTAACTCACAGGGGGACCTCGCTGCTCTATGTTTTATATATTAGCATCAGCAATAGACCGGTCACTAGATGATTCTAACCCTCCGCACCGTGAAGGAATCTTTGTTCCCATTAATACCGACTTGGGAAGCTTGGGGGTTTCGCCGGATTTGACCGCTTTTAGCGGCTAGGTCTCGAAGAAATATATCCAAAAGGAAGCGTTCCAGTGACACAGACGGCATCGACAAGGCGGGGGGCGGACAAGTTGCCAGGCACGGGAGTCAGCGTGGGCCCTTGGTAGAGCAGTCCTCAGCTCTCATGCTCAGTGGCAAGCTGATCCGGAGCGCAGGGCCGCCAGGCCCGAGCACCGGAAGCGGCGCGGCAGCCGGTTCTCGCTTTTCAGTCGGAACAAGTCAGGTTAGGCAGGGCTCTTCCCCGTAGCACTCTGTCGGAGACTTGGGTCGTCATAGGGGGGGTTGACAACTGCCTTGGATGCACTGGATTGCCCCCTTTAATTGCTATTGCCGGTGAGACTCGCGAGCCGGGGAGAGTTCCACGCATGCTGATGGCAAGGCCAACACGGAAGGGCTGCGGCGATCGATCACCCCGCCCCTCACAGCGAAGATCGAAATGACAAATCGTGCCTGTCTTAATTCGTCACGTCTGACGGCATCAGGGCGCGCGGGTCGGTGAGTGCCCGGACCGGCCGAAGAGCCGCAGCCGGGCACGCTTGCCGACCAGCGCGCCCGGCGGGCCGCACAGCGGACCGCCTTTAAAGACGAACAGATAAGTTTCTTTCGATCTTGGGCAGGCTGCCTGTCAGAGCTTCCGGCCTGCGGGTTCGGCGCTGGTCCAGACGTGTTCGAAGCTGGTCAGGTAGGTCGTTGCGGTGCTGTTGGCCTCGGTGTGGGTCAGGTAGATGACCGGTGCTTCGGGGGCTCGGGTGCCGTAGGCGTGCAGGTTGATCAGGAGTTCGTTGTCGGCGCGGTAGATGGAGTTGTAGAGCACCGTGCGGTGCAGCCGCAGCTCGATTCCCTCGACGTCTTGGAGTGGCCGGTAGAGGGCGTGGGCGTTTCTGACTCTGCTGGCCATGACGTCGCCGCCGATGCCTTCCTCGGTGCCGCGGGTTGTCACGTGCGGGCTGTCGGGGTCGCCGAGCAGAATGCGTACGCGTACCCCGGCGTGTGCTCGGTCGGTGAGGATGCGCAGGAGTCCGGAGTCTTCGGCGAGGAACAGGCCGCTGTAGACGAGGATGTCGATGTTGGTGGTGGCGGACGCGAAAAACGTGCGCCAAGTGTCCGCCGGCACCGCCCACCGATGGGGATAGACAGCCTTCAACTCATTGGTGAGCCCTGAACGGTGGCGGACGCTATCGGGCCACAGGTCGTTCTCGTCGACTTCGAGGAGGTCGGCGGGAAAGCTCCTCCACCGCGAGACGACCAAGACCGACGACTCCACCGCGTCGCTTCCGCTGCTCGGCCTGTGCATCACTGCGCTCAAACACCGCCAGCAAACTCAGGAGGAGGCCCGCAAGGCGGCCGGAGCGAAGTGGAAGGACTCCGATCTCGTCTTCACTACGAGGAACGGCACACCGATCGAGCCGCGCAACTTCAACCGATCTTTCGAAGTTCAATGCCGCAAGGCGGGTGTCCCGCGCATCCGCGTCCACGACACCCGGCACACCTGCGCCTCGCTCCTGGCTGCCCTCGACGTTCACCCCCGGGTGGCGATGCGCATCCTGCGACATTCGCAGATCTCGATGACCATGGACGTCTACACACAAATCCCCAACCCCGAAACCCGTAAGGCGCTTGATCGACTCAACCAAAGTCTTGACTTCTCAAACGAGACATAATCGATTTTGCATTACCCCAAAGGCCCTTAGGGATCATCCCAAAGGGCCTTTTAGCGTGCACGACGTCTTCTGATATCTGAAGAGACAGACGGAACTGGCCACTGCGATCATTTCGCAATTCGCGATTTGTGATTTAAAGGAAATTGGGCTTCCGGTTGGCCACTCGGTTGCTGTCGTGTCAAACGAATCGGAGGGCGTATGATGCACCCGAAAAATTGCGAAAGCGCCGAAGGACACTCTTGCAAATGTGCGTGTGGTGGGGTACAGCACGGCTGGTCCCACAGCCTCGACCTGGCTCGCGATTCATCCCCTGTTCGCCGTCAAGAGGCGAGAGAGCGGTGCGACTCCAGATGGGTGCAAGCTCTACCTCCTAAGGGGCGGCCAAAGCCCTCAAAGGCGAGACAGGCTGCCACGGACACCGCAAAAGTAGATCTTGCTGACTGGTTGTCCGAGAATCCAAAAACCATCGAACACATCCAGGAAATTGGCGATGTCCTCGTCTGCTCTGTGATCACGAAGTTGGACGAGGAGTTCGGTGGCAACGACCCACGAGAGGCCAGAAGACGAATCAATGATCATCTCTGGTGTGATCTTCTCGTGGCCATGGCCGACGCCATAAAGATGTTCGAAAACGTCATGGACCGAATACCGGAGTACGTGACGATGATCATCATGCAGTCTCGCGAAGCCGATGATCGTAAGCCCTTCCTGGAAGCACTGGTGCGCCTCGCCGTGCGAACTGCATGGGAGCCCATTAAGAAGATGGTCGACGCTACCGGAATCCTGGAGATCCAACGGGCCTGCCGGATCCTCGCCGTACTGATCTGCCCTGCACCCGAGAAGCACAAGGCCGTCCAGGACGGCGCCCTGCTTCCCTTGGCGAAAGAGGGTCTGCTGGCGACCAGCAAGGAGCGACTTGAGCGAGTCTTCCCTACGGACTGGGTTCGCCGTCTACAGGAGGGCTTCGGCGGCGTCTGAGCAGAGCAGCCGGCGGCTCGGAGGGTACGAGCTGCGGTAGGAGACTGTCTGGGTGAGGCTGCGTTGCTGTACAACGCTGCTGTACGGGCACGGAAAAGGCCCTCCGGGATCATCCCGGAGGGCCTTTGACCTGCTGTGCGGCCGGAGGTACTCGAAACCCCAACCTTCTGATCCGTAGTCAGATGCTCTATCCATTGAGCTACGGCCGCTCGCTGCGTAAGCAAGCATAGCGGGTTTTGGGCGATGCCTCGAATCGGTTAAACGATCGCCCTCTGATGCGCCCGTCGGGGCCGGGTTCGCCTGTGGAGGCGGGGATCCGGCAGGCCGCGGGTCAGGCGGCCTGGAGGATCGAGGTGAGGACGCCGGGGAAGCGGGTCTCCATCTCGGCGAGGCGGAGCTCGTGGCGGCGGAAGCTGCCCTCCGGGGTGACGCGGAGGAGGCCGGCCTCGCGGAGGACCTTCAGGTGGTGGGAGAGGGTCGACATGCTCACGGGGACGTCGAACTGGCCGCAGACGACGCCTCCGGCCTCGGCGAGCTGGCGGACGACCGAGAGGCGGACCTCGTCGGCGAGGGCGTTGAGCATGCCGGGGAGTGTGACGGAGGCCACGTCTGGGTGGTGGAGGGCTCGCATGGGCCGATCCTAACCGAGCGTTTCGAGACTTTGACAATCATCGAAGCCGGTCACACAATTCGATGCATGTCGAAATCCTTGAGGAGGCCGGATGACCCCCGATGACGTGCTCTCCACGACCAGGGCCGTGCGCAGGCGGCTGGACCTCACCCGGCCCGTCCCCCGCGAGCTCGTCGAGGAGTGCCTCGAACTCGCCGTACAGGCGCCGACCGGGCGCAACCGCCAGCGCTGGCACTTCGTCGTGGTCACCGAGCGGGAGCGGCGGGAGCGGATCGCGGCGCTGTGGCGGGAGGGGATGAACCTGCCCGGGACCCCGATGCCGGAGGAGGACGCGCGGCGGGCGTACGCGTTCCCGGGCTCGATGGAGCGGGTGTGGGAGGGGGCGGATCATCTGTACCGGCACATCCACGAGGTCCCGGCGTTCCTCGTGCCGTGCATCGCGGGGCGCACCGAGGGGGCGAGCGTGCACGAGCAGGCCAACACCTTCGGTTCGATCATGCCCGCCGTCTGGAGCTTCATGCTGGCCGCGCGGGCCAGGTCACTGGGTACGGCCTGGCTGGGACCGCTCCGCCTGGAACGGGAGGCGGCCGGGGTGCTCGGCATCCCGTACGAGAAGGTGATGCAGGTGGCGTTCGTCCCGCTGGCCTACACGATCGGGACCGACTTCAAGCCCGCGCGCAGGGTGCCGATGGAGGAGGTCACGCACTGGGAGCGCTGGTGATCCCACCCCGGCGCCGACGGCCCTCCTCGCAAGACGCTCTCCCAAGAGACGTGCTCTTCGGGAAGCATCGTCGGCGCTGATGAGATGCCGGTCGGGCGGATACATCCTTGTGTGTACGAGTGACCCGTCCCGCGCCGGACTCGCGGGCCCCGTCGGGGTGATGAGATGGGAGGCATGAGACGAGACGACGCGCTGTGGGCCGCGGCGTGCTTCGTCAGCGGTCTCCTCCTGCTCGCCGCGGGCGCCTACCAGCATCGGTGGGCCCCCGCCCCGCTGCTCGCCGGGCCACTGGCGATCGCGTGCGCGGGGGTCGCGGTGCGGCGGAGCAGGCCGCTGCTCTCGCTGGGGCTGGGGGTCGTCGCCTTCCTCGGCGACTTCGCGATGGGCCCGTCCCTGGGGACGGTCCTGATCATCACGGACAACCTCTACGCGGGGGTCAGGTACGGTCCGCGGGCGCTGGGCAGGTGGATGCTCGGCATCACCTCGGTGATCGCCGTCGTGGCGGGCGTGATCGCGGGGGCGCTCTTCAAGCACTGGTCGGCCGCCGCGATCTTCCTCGTCCAGGGCGGCCTGGTCGGGGTGACCCCCGTCTTCACCGCCATGCTCACGAGGCAGTTGCAGGACCAGGCGCTGTCCGAACGCGCGAGGGCCGAGCAGGTGGCACGGCTGGCGGAGCTGGACCGGGCGGCGGCGGTGCAGGCCGAGCGGACCCGGATGGCGCGGGAGCTGCACGACATGATCGCCAACCATTTCAGCGCGATCGCCATCCAGTCCACCGCCGTCCTCTCCCGCAGGGACCTGGACGCGCGGGCCGTACGGGAGGTGCTCGCGTCCATCAGGGAGAACAGCGTCGAGGGCATGGCCGAGATGCGCGCCATGATCGGGCTGCTCCGGCAGGACGGCGAGGAGCCCGAGGCGATCAGGCGGCGGGTGGCCGAGGCCGGAGAGCTGGCCGAGCGGGCGCGGGAGGCGGGGCTCGACGTCCGGATGCGCGTGGACGGCGAGGCCAGGGATCTGCCCGCCTCGGTCGACCTGGCCGGTTACCGGATCGTCCAGGAGTCGCTGACCAACGCGCTCAAGCACGGCGGCAAGGCCGCCGACGTGGTGATCGGCTACCGGCCGGGGCTGGTCACGCTGACCGTGGACAACCCGGTCGACGGCGCGGGGCGGGGGCTTCCCGGCGCGGGTGCGGGGATCATCGGCATGCGGGAGCGTACGTCCCTCGTCGGCGGGGTCTTCGAGGCCGGGCCCCACGACGACGGCTGGCGCGTCCGCGCCGAACTGCCCACCCGGGAGGTCGTATGAACGGCCCGGATGTCCGGCCGGGGGCACGGCCGGGTCCATGCCCACGGCCGGACCCTGGGTCGAGGACACGGCTGGGTCCATGCCCACGGCCGGACCCGGGGTCGAGGGCACGGCCGGGGGACCGCGTGACCGTCCGACCGCTCGCCCGGGAGGTCGCATGACCGTCAGACCGCTCGCCCGGGAGATCGCATGACCGTCCGAGTTCTCGTCGCCGACGACCACGCGGCGGTCCGTGCCGGGATCGTCCTCATCCTCGACGGCCACGAGGACGTCGAGGTCGTCGGCCAGGCGGCCAACGGGGAACAGGCCGTCGCGATGGCCCTCGACCTCCGTCCCGACGTGGTCCTGATGGACATCCGGATGCCGAAGCTGGACGGGATCTCCGCGACGCGCGAGCTGAGCGGGATCACCGACGTGCTGATCCTGACCACGTTCGACCTCGACGAGTACGTCTTCGGGGCGCTGCGGGCCGGAGCCGCCGGGTTCCTGCTCAAGAACACCGACGCCGACGCCCTGGTGGACGCTGTGCGGGTGGTGGCCAGGGGCGAGGGACTCATCGCGCCCGCGGTCACCCGGCGGCTGATCTCCGCCTTCGGCGCGTCGGTGCCCGAGCGCAGGTCGTACGAGGTCGGTGTTCTCACCCCGCGCGAGCGCGAGGTGCTGGCCTGCATCGGGCGGGGTCTGTCGAACGCGGAGATCTCCGCGGAGCTGTACATGGCGGAGGCGACCACGAAGACCCATGTCAGCCGGTTGCTGAACAAGCTGGGTCTTCGCAGCCGCGTTCAGGCCGCGATCCTGGCCCAGGAACTCTCCGCCGAGAAGTGACCCGTCCCAGCTCTAAGGTTCTCCGCCGGGAAGGGTCCCTTCCTGGCTTGAAGGTTCTCCGCCAGGAAGGGACCCGTCCTGGCTCTAAGGTTCTCCGCCGGGAAGAGCCCCGTCTCGGCTCTAAGGTTCTTCGCCGGGAAGAGCCCCGTCCTGGCTCGAAGGCTCTTCGCCGGCAAAGGACCCGTCCGGTCCGGAGGTCGCTTCGTTGAGAAGTGGTGCGTCCTGGTCAGGGTCCTTCGGGGAAATCCGGTCAGAGGCTCTCCGCCAAGACGTACGAGGTCCCGGCCGGGCGGGGGCTTGGTCAGGAGCTCTCCGCCGGGACGTACAGGGAGAGGGTCTCGGCGACGCAGGCCGGTCTCTTCGCGTCCTCGATCTCCACGGTCATGCGGACGTTCGACAGATAGCCCGAGGGGGTGCCCTTGAGGTCGACGAACTCGGCCCCGGCGCGGATCCGCGCGCCGACCGGGACCGGTGCGGGGAAGCGGACCTTGTTGAGGCCGTAGTTGATGCCCATGGCCAGGCCGCCCACCTGGAACAGCTCCGACATCAGGGAGGGCAGCAGCGACAGGCTCAGGTATCCGTGGGCGATGGTGGCGCCGAACGGCCCCTGCTTCGCCCGTTCCACGTCCACGTGTATCCACTGGTGGTCGCCGGTCGCGTCGGCGAACAGGTTGACCTGCTCCTGGGTGACCTCGCGCCACTCGGTGTGGCCGAGGTGCTCCCCGACGGCGGCCTTGAACTCGGTGATGTTGGCGAAAGTTCTCATGTCCGGAACTTTATTTCGTTGAGGGTACGGCGAGAAGGTTCACCACCGTGAACTCCTTGCCGCCGCCCACTTCCCTCCCCGTGCACTCCGTGACCTCGCCGGTGGGGACCGCCGCGCCGGACGGACGGGGAAGGCGGCGGGCGTCGACCTTCTCGCACTCCTCGACGCTCCTCTTCCCGGCGTCCCAGTAGATGATCGAGCTGGGCGAGGAGGAGATCCCCATGCCGTAGCTCCCGCCGCCCCGGCTCCGCGATATCCCGGCGGCGAGGCCGGTGGCCGCGTCGTAGACCGTCAACAGGGGAACGTACGCGTCCGGCTCCTCGCTGAAGGGGGCCCTCATCACCCCGAACCTGTCGACGACCCCTCTGCCCGCGCCGAACCCCGGCAGGAGCCTGCGGTCGGAACCGTCCGGCCGCTGCACCACCATCGCGTCTCCCCGCTGCCCGAAACACCAGACGGGGCCGCATCGGAAGCCGTCGCCCCCTTCGGGGACGCTCACCTCGGTGGTCCGGCCCGTCTCCAGGTCGACCATCCTCGTCTGGTTCCTCCTCCCGCCGTCGCCCTCCCCGTCGCCCACGTCGACGGCGAGCGGCCAGGACAGCAGGTGGAGTCCGTCGGTGCCGCCGAGCCTTTCCGGGGTGCCGCCGCCCAGCGGCATGCGGTAGACGCCTCCCCCGCTCACCGACCACAGGAGGAAGTCCGAGGTGACGGCGAGCCGCGTCACCTTCGAGAGGTCACCGGTGACCTCGCCGACCCGCCGCGCGACGCCACCTGAGCGGGGGACGACCCAGAAGTCGGCCCACTCGTCGGGGTCGTTGGGCGTTCCCCCCCACCAGGCGACGTAGTCGGAGCCGACCTCGAACCTGCCCGCGAAGTAACCCTTCACCCCCGTGTCGGGCATGGTCGTGAGGACGGTGCTGCTGCGGTCGGCCGTGTCGTACACCTCCAGGCGGCCCGCCTTCTCGAACGACGACTCGGCCGAGAGCAGCAGTTTCGTGGCGCTCAGCCCGGTGACCGGGCGGTATCTGTAGCCGTCCGCGGCCCGGACGGGGATCGTGGAGACCGCCGCGGGCCAGACCTCCTCGGCGGGCCGCACGTCGATCCGCGCAGGCTTCTCCGTGCCCCCCACCCCTCCCGGCCCGTTCTGGAACGGCTGCCCGGTTTCCTCGGCCGCGTCGCCCGACGGCGCCGCCTGGGTCATGCTCACACCCTCCCCGCCCCTGTTGGGGAGGGTGTCCCTGACCACCGCCATGCCGCCGACCACCGCGACCATCCCGGCGACCGCGAGCACCGACTGCGCGCGCACGCGCCTGCGCCGCCTGCGCCGCCTGCCGATCGTCACCACCAGGTCCTCGACCGGCTCGGGCGCGGACCGCGCCGCGCCGGTCAGCGTACGGACCAGCGCCTCCTCGTCCCTGTCACCCATCACACTCGCTCCCCCTCAAGAGCGGCCGCCCTGATCCTGAGCTTGTCCAGCGCGCGGGCCGCCTGGCTGCGCACCGTGCCCCGCGAGACACCGAGGAGATCGGCGATCTCCTGGTCGGAGAGGTCCTCGTAGTAGCGCAGGACCAGCACCGCCCGCTGTTTGGGGGGCAGGCGCTTCAGCTCGTTCCACAGGCCGACGTCGTCTCCGAGACGGTCGTCGGTGTAGGCGGCCTCGGGCACCGTCGCGACCAGCCGTTCCCGGTGCAGCCGCCGCCAGACGCTGATGTGCAGGCGGGCCATGGTCGTGCGGACGTACCCTTCCGGATCCTCCCGCTTGCGCACCCTCGGCCACGCGTCCCCCAGACGCATGAGGGCCTCCTGTGTCAGGTCGGCGGCGTCCTCGGCGTTCCCGGTGAGTACGTAGCCGTACCGGTACAGCGCTCTGCCCCGTGCGGCGACGAAATCGGTGAACTCCACGCAACCAGGGACGCCTCAAGGACACGTTCTGTTGCATTCCTTTTCATCCATCTCCGGGCGCACCACTTTCCGGCCACCTTCCGGCAGCTTTTCGTACGGTCCGCATCTTGTTTTCGCTGTACGGCCCGCGGCGCAACACCGGCCGTTCACGCGGGCTCCCTAGCGTGCCGCCATGAGACGACGCATGACGATCACCATCGGCGCGGCCGTGCTGGCACTGGCGGTGTCCGCACCGGCGGTGGCCGACCCCGGGCAGCCCACCTCCGACGGCACCGGGACCCAGCAGGCGGATTCACAGCGGACGGGTTTCGGTCACCCCGGCACCGGTCACCCCGGCTCCGGTCACTCCGGATTCGGGCGTGCCACGCTCACCGGGTTCGCCTCCCTGCCCGCGCTGACCTTCGTCCCCGGCAGCGAGCCGTCGGGGTCCCAGCTCGGCACGGCTCCCGTCAACGGGGTGACCCCGCCGTTCGCCGGGCAGCCCGTGCAGGGCTTCAGCGGCATCGTGCGGCGGCACGACGGCACCTTCGACGTGCTGTCCGACAACGGCTTCGGCGCCAAGGACAACAGCGCCGACTTCCTGCTGCGGGTGCACCGGGTGAAGCCCGACTTCCGCCGCGAGAAGGTGTCGGTGCTGGGCGGGTTCAACCTGAGCGACCCCGACAGGCGCGTCACCTGGCCGCTGACCCGGCCGGACCGGAAGCTGACCGGCGCCGACTTCGACGTGGAGTCGATCGTCCGGACCATCGACGGTACCTACTGGATCGGGGACGAGTTCGGCCCGTTCCTGCTGCACTTCTCCTCCTCGGGCAGGCTGCTCGACGCTCCGATCCCGCTGCCCGGCGTGAAGGCCCCGGAGAACCCCGGCCTCAACGGCGAGCAGCCGAACCTGGGGCGGAGCAAGGGCTTCGAGGGCATGGCGCGCTCGGTCGACGGCCGCACGCTGTACCCGCTGCTCGAGGGCACGGTGACCGGCGACGAGGCCGGGACGCTGCGGATGAACGAGTTCGACCTGCGCAGGCGGGCCTACACCGGCAAGCGCTGGACCTACCGGCTGGAGAGCCCCGACAACGCGATCGGCGACATGATCGCGGTCGACCGGTACCGGTTCCTCGTCATCGAGCGCGACAACCTCCAGGGGGACGCGGCCAGGACGAAGCGCATCTACATGGTGGACACCCGCCACGCGGACCTGCGCAAGACCCTCGTCGCCGACCTGCTCGACCTGGCCAACCCGCGCGGCCTGGGCGGGTTCGGGGAGACCTTCCGCTTCCCGTTCCAGACCATCGAGGACGTCGTGATCCTCGACGACCGGACCCTGGGCGTGCTGGACGACAACAACTTCCCGTCCTCCTCCGGCCGTACCCCGGGCAAGCCCGACAACAACGAGTTCATCACCGTGCGCCTGTCGCGCCCGCTCCAGGCGGACATCCGCGTCTATCTGTGACCGTGACGCCGGGGAGTCTTCCTTCTCCCTCGCTCTCCGCGAGCCCTTCCTCCCTTGCCGGGAGGGAGGGCTCGTCCCTTTCCGAGGGCTCGTCCCTTCCCGAAGGCTCGCCCCTTTCCCGAAGGCTCGCCCCTTTCCCGAAGGCTCACCCCTTTCCCGAGGGCTCGTCTTTTCCCGAGGTCCGGCTCTCGTTCCGGGGTGGCTCGTCCCGGAGATGCCGGTGCCGGGTCTGGCACGCTCCTGGCGTGATCCGGCCCGGTGGAATTCCGGATGTCTCCGCCCATCACCGCACGAATAATTACGACAAAACAGCAAATAGCAATAGATAAGACCTCATTAGTCCTCACGGCGCCATTTATTTGCTCTGCCGCAACCGTTTCAATGCGCTATCTCATGGTCCGAGGGGTATCTCCTACCTGCTGCCACTTATGGGGCAGTGAGGGATATCAGATGTTTTCGGAACCAGGAATGAGATGGGGAAATAACGTGATTCCTCGAAAGAGCGAACGGACACCGGGGGCGAACCCCGGCAGGCAGGTGGGCGTCCTCGCCATCGCGGCAGTCGCCGGCATCCTCATGACGTCGAACCAGGTACCGGCCAGCGCCACCATCGGGCAGGACCGGGTGCTCGGCTCGATCTCACGGCTGAATGCCGACAGCACTTCCGGCGACCGGCCCTCCGGCCGCCCCGACCCCTCCCGCCGCGCGCATCGCGGGCACGAGACGAGGCCCTCCGACCGGTGGCGGGGAAGGCCGCAGCGCCACCAGGACCGTCCCTACGACCGCTCCCGCGGACGCAGGGGCGAGAACGCGGCACCCGCCGGGCGCGAGCGCCTCACCCGTTCCGAGCGGATGATGCGGGAACTCCAGCAGGACCCGTCGTTCCCGGAGATCATCGTTCGCGAGAAGTGAGCCTGACGGGCGGATCCGCGTCCCGGCCGTGACACGACGCGAGGCGAGGCGAGGCGACGCGAGGCAAGGCGAGGCGAGGCAAGGCGACACGACGCGAGGCGGAAGGACGAGGCCGAGGCCGAGGCCGAGGCCGAGGCCGAGCGGACCGGAGCGGGGGCCGTCGGGCCGTCGGGCCGGAGAAGGAAACGCATGTGCCGTACCGGTGCACACCGGTACGGCACCCATCAACTCATCCCCTCCCTGCGGCCCGCCTCCGCCCCCTCTTCGCGGGCCTTCTGAAATCATCCCTTGAACGCCATGGATGAATAATCATTACAAATACTACCAAATCATAGATGAGGCACAGGTTTTCCTTCACAACACTGTTTATTTGCTCTTCCCGAACTATGGCAGCGCGTTATCTACATAAGCCTCGGGTATCTCCTGTCCGCCGTCACTTCTGTGACCGCATGACAGATTCAACTAATTTCACAATTAGCAATGATATGGGGAAATAACGTGCTTCCTCGTAATAGCAGATGGGTGCCGTCCCTTTCCGGCAGGCGCACCGGCGCTCTGGCCGTCGCAGCGATGGCCGGAATTCTGATGATTTCGTCGAATCAGGCACCGGCGAACGCCACCGGGGGAACGAACCTTCTCGACCTCGCCCCCTACAGCGACACCGGGGGGGCCGGCGGCAAGGCCCGCCTTCGACAATCCGCACACCCTGGCGAGAAACCCCTTCTTCGCCCGTGCCGCCCCTGCCGATGCCCCGGGGCCCGTAACTGCGACTGCCCCGGTGGTCGCGGCGGTCGCGGCGGGGACGGGTGCGGCAGGAACGACGACCGGGACCGAGACCGGGCGCGGGACCGAGACCGGGATGACGACGACGATGACGCGGTGATCGCCCTCCCCGTCCGCGTGCCCGTCCCGTCCACCGGAGTCCCCAACAGGACCACCGCCGGACCGTCAGGACCGGCAGGGCCCGCGGGACCGGCGGGACCCGCAGGACCACCCGGACCTCCTGGACCTCCCGGACCCGCGGGACCGGCAGGCCCTCCCGGACCGGCAGGACCGGCGGGAGCGGACGGAGTGGGCCTGGCCGGACCACCCGGACCGGCAGGACCTCCTGGACCGGCGGGACCCGCAGGAGCAGACGGAGCAGACGGAGTAGGACCCGCAGGACCCGCAGGACCCGCGGGACCACCCGGACCGGCGGGGCCCGCGGGAGCGGACGGGGTAAGCCTGGCCGGACCCGCAGGACCCGCGGGACCTCCCGGACCCGCGGGACCAGCGGGAGCGGACGGGGTGGGACTGGAAGGACCTCCGGGAGCGGACGGGTCGGCAGGACCGGCGGGACCCGCCGGGCCCGCGGGACCGGCAGGACCGGCAGGGCCTCCGGGACCGGCAGGACCTCCCGGACCGGGAACGCTCGCGACTCCGCCCAGCTCTCCGGACTGCACCGCGGCCGGTTCCCTGGTCCTTTCCATGTGCGCCGTCGCCCCTGTCGTTCTTCCGATCATGCCTGTCGGCTTTCCCGTCGCTCCCGTCGGCGTCCCCGGACCCTTCTGTCTCCCCGGTCCGGTCAGCGCCGTCGACGTTCTCCACGTGTCAGGAAGCGTCGGATGCGTGTAGCGCGTGGCGAGGCGGCGTGCTTCCGTGACCCGTACGGGACAGGACGCGCGCCGCTTCGATACGGGCACGACCTCGCGCGGGCGGAACCCGTACGGCACCGGACCGCGCCGTCACGAGGCCCGATGACGGCGCGGCCGTAACCGGTCGGCACGGCCACCGTGGTGATCTGTCCGGGGTGGAACCCGGAGACCACGCGGTGGCCGTACCGGCGCGGGTCCATGACTCGTCCGCCGGGCGGCATCCCTTTCCAAGAGCACGGCAAGTCGGTTCCAAGACGGTTCTCGCAGACTTGGTCCGCCGCCCCTGGCAAAGGACGAAAGATGCTTGCGATGAATGTCACAGACCGCCCGTACACCCACGAGATGGTGGTAGTCCACCGCGTCTTCCGGCGAGAGTCCGGTTTGATGCCCAGGTTCGTCCGAGCGGTGCCCGAAGGCGACACGGCCCGCGCGGCCGAGATCGCCGAGCACTACCTCGACTACGCCGAGGGCCTGCACCACCACCACAGCGCCGAGGACGAGCTGGTGTGGCCGCTGCTGCTGTCGCGGGTCCGTCTGGAGAAGGACATGGTGGTGCGGATGGAGGACCAGCACGACCGGATCTCCGAGACCCTGACCCGGATCGCCGAGGTACTGCCTGAGTGGCGGCTCACCGCCTCGAAGGGGGCCGGTGAGAAACTCGCGATCGCGATGGAGGAGCACCGCGCCGCCCTGGTCGAGCATCTGGACGACGAGGAGCGGTACGTGCTGGCGCTCGTCGCCGAGCACATGTCGGTCGCCGAGTGGGAGGCCGTCGGCGCACGCGCGGTGGAGCAGATCCCCAAGAAGAAGCTGCTGATCTCGATGGGCGCGATCCTGGAGGAGGCCGACCAGGAGGAGCGCGGGTTCTTCCTCGGCAAGTTGCCGTTCGTCGCCCGGCTGCTGTGGAGGACCGTCGGCCGCCGCCAGTACGCCAAGCAGGTGTCGCGCCTCCGAGGACCGCTGGCGGCGTGAGCCCGGCCGGCCTGACGAACCGACCTGCGGGGGCCACCCGACGAGCTCCCCGCCGGAAGTCGCGGGAGTCGCCGAACGTGCGGAGTTACGGAACGCACGAGTCGCGGGACGCGCGCGCCTCGCTCCTGACGTGGAACACGTGGAACACGTGGAACACGTAGAACACGCGGGAGTCGCGAAAGACGCGGGAGCCGCGGGACACGCGGAACAGGCCGGGGAGTGTCGCCGCCGGCCCCGGGTCGTTTCAGTGCGGCAGGACCGCGCGGGCCGCCATGAGGCGTTCCGTCTCGTCGCGGTCCGAGTCGTCGCCCGAGACCTCGTCGGCCCACGCGAGCAGGCGGCGCAGGTGGGAGTCGGTCGTGGCCGTGGCGACGCGGTGGCCGCCGACGAGGACCTCTCCGCCGGTCCCGTCGATGGTGATGAGCGTGCCTTCGGGGAAGGTGCGCCCACCGGCTCGGACGAGGGCGGCGGCGACGTCGACCGTGAGGTCCGCGGCCCCCACGACGGCCGGTTTGCCCATCGCCCTCGCGACGACGGCGGCGTGGCTGGCCGGTCCGCCGCTGGCGGTGACGACCCCCGCCGCGGCGGCCAGGCCGTGCATGTCGAGCGGGGAGGTGTGCGGGCGCACCAGGATGACCGGGCCTTCGGCGGCCATCCGCGCGGCCCTGTCGGCGGTGGTCGCCACCCTGCCGACCGCGACCCCCGGGCAGGCGCCCAGCCCCCGGGTGAGGACGTCACCCGCGTCGGCCGTCTCGACCCGGGGCGTACGAGCGTGGCGAAGATGGTGCGGGGAGACCCGGAGCAGCGCCTCGCCGCGGCCGATGACGCCCTCGTCGGCCAGGTCCACCGCGACGCGGACGGCGGCGCGCCCGACGAGGTTGCCGGGCCGCACCTGCAGGACCCACAGCTCACCCGCCTCGAAGGTGAACTCCACGTAGCAGGTGTCGCGGTAGTGCCCCTCGATCCGGCTCATCGCCTCCAGGAGACCGGCCCACACGACAGGCTCCCGTTCGGCCAGCTCGGTCAGCGGCCGGGTCACCGACCTCCCGGAGACGACGTCCTCGCCCTGGCGGCCGAACAGGACCTCGCCGAACGGAACCCTCTCGCCGGTGTTGGGGTCGCGGCTGAACGCGACACCGCTGCCGCTGTGGTCGTCGCGGTTCCCGAACACCATGGCCTGCACGACGACGGCCGTGCCGAGCTCGTGCGGGATGTCGTGCAGCTCGCGGTAGGTCCTGGCGCGCGGCGTGTCCCACGACGAGAACACGGCCCTGACGGCCGGTTCCAGCTGCCCCGTCGCGTCGTCCGGCACCGGCGCGCCGGATCGTTCGCGGATGAGGGCCTCGACCCCCCGGATCGCGTACGCGAGGCGCGTCTCCTCGCTCACGGAATCGCCCCCGGCCTCGCCCCCGGCCCGGCCCCCGGGATCGCTCCCGGCCCCGCCCCTGGAATCGCTCCCGGCCTCGCGCACGACCGCACGCCCGGCCCCGTTCGCGGCCTGGTTCTCGGCTCCGTTCTCAGCTCCGTTCGCGGCCTCGTTCCCGGTCCCGTTCGGGACGCCGTTCCCGGCCGAGTTCCCGATCCCGTTCGCGACGCCGTGCTCGGCCGCCTCGCGGGCGACGGCTTCCAGGCGTTCCGGTTCCGTGCCGAAGACCGCCGAGGCGAAGCTGGACAGGAACCGCAGGCGGGAGTCGAGCGCGAACCGCGGGTCGCCGGTCTCGGCCGCCAGCCCCGCCGTGGTCTCGGCGGTGAGCCCGAGGTTGAGGATCGTGTTCATCATGCCGGGCATCGACACGCTGCCGCCCGAGCGGACCGACACCGCCAGTGGCCGGCCGGGGTCGCCGAGGCGCCGTCGCGTGGCGGCTTCGAGGTCGGAGACGGCGGCCGCCAGCTCGGCGTCGAGGCCGCCGGGAAACTCCCCGTCACGGAGGAAGGCACGACAGGCCGCGGTGCCGATGACGAACCCGGGGGGCACCGGCACGCCGAGACGGCGCAGCACGACGAGGCCGTACCCCTTGCCGCCGAGGACGCTCGCGGTCTCCTCGACCTCTGCGGAAACCGGGTGAATCCAGGCCATCCATGTAGCATATCGGCGTGCCGAACCCGCCCTATGCGACCAGTATCGACCTGTTGACGCTCCACACGCTTCGCTGCATCGGGTTCGCCGGCCTTCCCCGCGTGGCCCGGACGATGGGGCTCCCCGAGTCCGACGTCGAGTCCGAGCTGATCGATCTCGCGGTGGCCGGCCTCGTCACGCACGCCTCGGGTGACTTCGGCGGCTGGGGGCTCACCGAGGCCGGTGTCGCCGCGGACGCCGAGCGGATCTCCGCCGAGCTGGACGCGGCGGGCACCCGGGCCACGGTGTCCAGGGCCTACGACGGCTTCCTCGTGCTCAACCCGGAGCTGCTCGATCTCTGCACGGCGTGGCAGCTGCGATCCGTCGACGGTGTATCGGTGCCGAACGACCACACCGACCCCGCCTACGACTCACGGCTCCTGGCCCGGTTCGCGGACCTCGACCGGCGGGCCGACGGCGCCTGCGCGGACCTGTTCGCGTCGATGCTCCGGTTCAGGCGGTATCGGACCAGGCTCACCACCGCGCTCACCCACGCCGGGTCCGGGGCGCTGGACTACGTGTCGGACGACCTGGAGTCCTACCACACCGTGTGGTTCCAGCTGCACGAGGACCTGCTCGTCACCCTGGGCATCCCGCGGCACTGAGCCGTTCCGTCCCGGCCCGTCCGGGGTTTCCCTCCCCGCGCCGACGACACGCCAGGTGACGCCGGTCCCCGAACCCGCCGGGTACGACGAGAACCCCGCCGCGTCGGGAAGACGCGACGGGGTCCCGTCAGCTCACCCGATCCCGTACGCCCTGATGACGGTCTCGGTGAAGGCGTTGCCGCCGGTGTCGACGGCCTTCACGCGCAGCGAGGCGAATTTGCCGCGTGCGCCGACCGGGTTCCAGGTCTCGGCGGACCAGGTGCCCTCGCCGGTCGGGAGCACCAGCGTGGGCCACCAGGTGCGGCCGTCGTCGTAGGAGATCTCCGCGGAGAGCCTGCTCACCTTGAGGCCGGGTGAGCCCGCCTGGCGCTGGACCCGCAGCGGGACGCGTGTGTGGCCCGTGCCCGCGCGATTGCGGTCGTCCAGCTCCGGGCTCATCCTGACGACCATCAGCGGAAGCGTCGTCCGCTCGCCCCGCTCGGGGGTCCTGGACCTGAACCGCCACTCGGCGCTGACCTTCGTGGAGTACTTGGTCATGGCCGGGTCGCGGTCGGCGGTCACGGTGAGCCGGTACTCGCTCTCCTTCTTGTCGGCGGGCACCTCGATGGTGCCGGGCACGTAGGTGTCGCTGTAGATCTCCTTGCCGTCGCGGTGGAGCCTGGCCTGCGGGGTGCGGTAGTCGCCGTAGGAGATGCGCCCGGGCACGCTGTCCTCGAACAGCCCGGTGGAGAACTGCAGCACGTTCTCCTCGCGCCAGGAGTAGTCCCCGCCGGGGTTGAGCCCCGCCGCGAAGACGCCGGTGTTCCAGCGGTCGGAGGTCTTCTGCCCGGCGCGGTAGACGGTGGTCTGGCCGAAGAAGAACTGGTCGACGTTGTCCCAGACGTCCAGCGCCTTGTACTGGATGAAGGACGGGTACCAGCCGGTGTCGCCGGGCGTGTAGTACTCGGTCCGCCGGAACGGGAGGGGGAAGCGGGACACGTCGCCGTACGGCATCCAGGCCAGCTCCGTCCCGTACAGCACGGGCAGGGCGAAGTGCTCGCCGAACTTGGCGTCGTTCTGGGCGGCGTACGTGGAGGTGACCTTGGCGAGGTCGCGGCCGCGCGGGCGGTAGCCGGGGTCGGCGGGGATGCGCGGCTCGGCCTTCATCAGGTGGTAGAAGTACGGGCTGTCGTTGTAGGTGCCGTCGCCCTTCGGCTTGGCCCACTGCGTCCAGCGGTAGAAGGCGAACTTCTTGCTCGCGGTGCGGGTCGTGGGGATGGCCTTGACGCCCTCGATCCGGTCCGCGCCCCATCTGTCCGCCAGCTCGATGTCCACGCCCATGGGCTGGACGCCGTCGGCGAGCTGCAGCATGCCGAGCAGGCCGATGGCCAGCCGCGCGGTCGGCTCCTCGGTGCGTACGTCCACCGGCTTGGCCTCGCGGGCGTCGGCGGTGACGGTGCGGTCGGCGTCGAGGGTGAACTCCGGCTCCGCGGACATCACCAGGGTGCCGTCGTGGTCGAGCATGAGGGAGACGATCGTGTAGCGGCGTCCCTTCTGCAGCCTGAGGTCCAGCGTGCCGCCGGAGACGTCATAGTTGACCTGCTCCTTGGTGTCGAGGTCGATCAGCCCGGCGAAGGAGTTCCGCGCGGGCCTGCCGTCCGAGCCGGTGAAGGTCAGCCTGAGCCCGCGCTTCTCCGGCTCGACCCGCATGCCGATGCCGGTGCGCACGGAGACCTCGGCGTTGGCGGCGATGACCGTGCCGCTGTACGTGCCGATCGCGCCCGGCTCGGCGGTCACCTCGACCCGCGCGGTGCCGTGCGCGGGGATCTCCACCGTGGTGGCGCCGAGCTTGAACGGCGTCACCGTCTCCCCCCGGCCGTCCTTGGCCTTCACGCTCAGGTCCAGCCGTACGGCGGCGTCGCCGTCGTTGCGGTAGGTGAGCGTGCCCTTCCTGGGCGCGGAGGCGGGCAGCTCGATCTCGCCCAGGCTCAGCGAGGCGGGCTCGGCCGTGACCTTCTGGCCGACGGCGCGGGCGACGTCCACGCGGCCGGAGCCCTGGACGTAGGCGCCGAGCTCGTCGCCGGGCGCGGTGGAGGCCATCAGCGCCGCCTTGATCTGACCGGCCTTCCACTCGGGATGCAGGCCCGCGACGATCGCCGCCGCTCCCGTCACGTGCGGGGTGGCCATGGACGTGCCGCTCATCTCCGTGTACGAGTCGTCCGCCGAGCTGCCCCCGGCCCTGGCCGCGACGATGCCCACGCCGGGCGCGATCAGGTCGGGCTTGACCGCGGCGTCGCCGACGCGCGGGCCGGTGCTGCTGAACTGGGCGACCGTGTCGGCGTCGCGGTGGGAGGCGCCGACCGAGAGCGCGTGGTCCGCGCTGCTCGGCGAGCCGAGCGTCTGGGGGCCTTCGTTGCCCGACGCGATGACGAACAGCGTGCCGTACCGCTCCGAGAGCGTGTTGACGGCCTGCTCCAGCGGGTCGACGCCGGGGATGTCGGGGCCGCCGAGGCTGAGGTTGGCGACGCGGGCGCCGTTCTCCGCCGCCCAGGTCATGGCCTCGATGATGCCGGAGTCCGGGCAGTTTCCGCTCTGCTCGCAGACCTTGCCGATCAGCAGCTTCGCGCCGGGGGCGACACCCTTGTACTTACCTCCGGAGGCGGCGCCGGATCCGGCGATCGTGGAGGCGACGTGGGTGCCGTGGCCGTTGAGGTCGCGGACGTCGGGCTCGGCGGTGAAGTTCTCGGTCTTGGTGACCAGGCCCCGCAGGTCGGGGTGGTCGGGGTCGTAGCCGCTGTCGAGCACCGCGACGGTGACGTCCTTGCCGGTGTGACCGGCCTCCCAGGCCTTGGGCGCGCCGATGCGCGGGACGCTGACGTCGAGGGACAGCCTGGCCTCGCCGTCCAGCCAGATCTTCTCGGGACCGGCGGCCGCTCTGGCCTGCCCGGGCTCCTGCAGAGACTTCCAGAGCGTGCCGGCGGCGGCGCGGGGCTCGCTCCGGGCGATGCCGTTGACCGCGGGCAGCGGGCGCCCGCCCGCGACGCGCAGCGCGGCGACGTCGGTCTGGCGGGGGTACGTCACGATGAGCGGGAGCGCCGGGCTGGCGGCGTCGTCGTAGCCGAGTTCGGCGAGCCGGGTGACGTCGAACAGCCGGGGGTCCAGCCTGCCCGCGGCCAGAAGGGGCATCGCGTCCACGGGGACGATGCTCAGCCCCTCCCCGGCCCGGCGGTGCACGAAGTTGATCTTTTCCCGGCCGGGACCCGGCTCGACGTCGAGCTGGGTCCGCTTGCCGGGGAGCGAGCGGAGCGTGACCTTGTCGCCGGTGATGAGAGTGATCGTCTTGGGCGGTCCGGCCTTCGCGGCGGCCTGCCCGGCCTGGGGGGTGGAGGCCGAGGCCCTGGGGGTGGGAGTGGGGGTGGGGGACGCCTGGACCGGCGTGGCGGCCGCTACCAGGGCCGCTACCACACTGCCGATAAGGACGGTTCTCTGAAGCACGTTCCGATTTCTAACGGTATGCGAATTTTGGTGACAAGGTGATTCATGTGGCCTATTGCGGCAACTGCCGAAAATGGCCAAGCTCGTACGCATGCTTGATGACGGTCCGGCACTGGCGGTCGTGGGGATCGGCGCGTTCGACGAACGGATCTACCGGGAGGTGCTCGCCTGCCCCGGCATCACGGTGCGGGAACTCGTCATGAGGAGCGGGGAGAGCTCCGGGCGCATCCAGACGTCGCTGACCAGGCTCCGCGCCAAGGGCCTGGTCAGCCGCCTGTGGGGACGGTCGCCCCGCTGGACGGCGACGAACCCGGGGACCGCCATCCGCTCGCTGGTACGCGGCATGCAGAGCAACCTCGACCGGCTCACCGACACGGCCGACCAGCTGGAGGAGACCTTCCGCACCGCGGGCCAGGACCTGGAGGAGGGCGGCCCGTTCGAGGTCCTGGCGGGGCCGGAGGAGCAGGCCAGGTCGTACGTCCGGCTGCAGCAGGAGGCCAAGGAGGAGGTGCTGACCTTCGACCGGCCCCCGTACGTGCTGGACTATCACAACCCGGTGCAGACCGGCCTGCTCCGCAAGGGCGTCCGCTACCGGACCATCTACGTGCCCGAGGCGTTCGACCACGCGGGGGCGCTCGACGAGGTGGGCAGCCTGGTCAAGGCGGGCGAGGAGGCGCGGGTCCTGCCCGAGCTGCCGTTCAAGATGGCGCTCGTCGACCGGCGGCAGGCGGTCATGCCGCTGCACATGGACCTGCCGCTGACGCGCGGCGTGCTGATCAAGGGGTCGACCATGGTGGTGGCCCTGGTCGAGCTGTTCGAACGCCTGTGGCAGGAGGCGCTTCCCATCTACCCGCAGCCCGCGTCCCGCGACGGCGCCCCGGAGCCGGCCGGCGGACCCTGCCGGGACGAGGAGAACCGGGGCGAGGAGAGGGAGTGGGCGGAGCTCGACCCGGAGGACCGCCGGCTCCTGACGCTGCTCTCGACCGGGCTCAAGGACGACGCCATCGCCCGCCAGCTCGGCACCAGCCCGCGCAGCCTCCGCCGCCGCCTGCGCCACCTCCTGGACGAGCTGAACGCCGAGACCCGCTTCCAGGCGGGCGCCCAGGCCAGCCGCCGGGGCCTCGTGTGACCTTCCTGGAGCGGAGGTTTCCCGGGGAGGGCCTTCTCAGGCTCTCGACCTTCCAGGTTTCCGGGCTTCCAAGCCTCTGAGCTTTCAGCCCGTGAAGCTCCGGACTTCCAGGCCTCTCACCTTTCAAGCCTCCAACCCCCCGCCCCTTCAAGCCCTGAAGCCCTAAAGCCCTCAAGCCTCCGAGGCTCCGGACCTCCGAGCCTCGGAGGCTTCAAGGCTTCGAGCTGCGGAACCCCGGAAGCCGCTCCGGCCGTCCCCCGGGATGACCCGCCGGCCCGCGTGGTTTGGTCTACGCTTTGGCCCATGATCACCGCCTGAGTTTTGTCGCCGGCACAGCACTCGCCGAGGGCGCGGTAGCCGTACCCGCGTGATCCCGTGCCGCCGACGCCGGGAAGCGCCGTCGCGGCGGCCGTCCGCGGCAGTGCCGTACGTGCGGTGCGCGGAAGGAACGTGGTTGTGCAGTTCAAGGTTCTGGGCCCGTTGCACGTCCGGTCAGGCGACGCCGCCCCGGCGCTGGGACCGCCCAAGCAACGGCTCCTCCTCGCGGTGCTGCTCGGCCACCCGCACGGCTTCGTCTCCGTCGACCACCTGGTCGACGCGCTGTGGGGACCCGCGCCCCCGCCCTCCGCGGAGGCGAACCTGCGGCTCTACGCGCGCGGCCTGCGCGTGGTCCTGGGCGCCGAACGGATCCTGCGCGAGGGCCGCGCCGGATACCGGCTCGACGTCGACTGCGGCGAGGTCGACGCCTGCCGTTTCGTCGGGCTCGTCCACGACGGGCAGGCGGCCCTGGCGGCGGACGACGCCACCGGGGCCCGGCGGTCGCTCGGCGAGGCGCTGACGCTGTGGCAGGGACCCCCGTTCTGCGACCTGCCCGCCGAGTCCTCCCTGCGCGAGGAGCGGTCCCGCCTGGAGGAGTGGCGCATGGTGGCCCTCGAACGGCGGATAGAGGCGGACCTGCGCCTGGGACAGGACGCCTCCCTGGTGGCCGAGCTGACGGCGCTGGTGAACCGGAACGCCTTCCGCGAGCGGCTGTGGTCGCATCTGATGCTCGCGCTCTACCGGTCCGGCCGCCAGGCGGAGGCCCTGGAGACCTACCGGCGGGCGCGCGGCATCCTCGCGGACGAGCTGGGACTGGAGCCCAGCCGGGAACTGCGCTCGATGGAGAGGGCCATCCTCACCGCCGACCCGCGGCTGTGGGACACGGCCGGGATCCGGCCGCCCCAGCTGGACAGCCGCGCCCCTTCGGCACGTCCGCCCGCCTCCGGCCACCGGGTGGTGCCCGCCCAGCTACCGGCGAGGCCCCTCGGATTCGTAGGGCGCGACGGTGAGCTGGCGCGCCTGGACGAGATCGCGGCGGGCACCGGCGAGGAGGCCAGGGTCGTCGCCGTCGTGGGGCCTCCGGGAGTGGGCAAGACGGCCCTGGTGGTCCGGTGGGCCCACCTCACCCGTCACCTGTTCGGCGACGGGCAGTTCTTCGTGGACCTGAGCGGGTTCGGGATCGGCAGGCCGCTGGACCCGGGCGTGGTGCTGGAGCGTTTCCTGCGTACCCTGGACGTCCCGTCGTGGCGGATCCCCGCCGACACCGAGGAGCGGGCCGCCGTGTTCCGGTCGCTGGTGGCCGACCGGCGGATGCTGATCGTGCTCGACAACGCGGCTTCGGCCGCGCAGGCGCGCGCACTGCTCCCCGGGGCCGCGCCGAGCCTGACACTGATCACCAGCCGGCTCCGCCTGGACGGGCTCGCCACCACGCACGGCGTCCCGCGGATCCCGCTCGGCCCTCTGCCGGTCGCCGACGCCGTCACCCTGCTCCGGGACCGGCTCGCCCGGACGAGGATCGTCACGAGCGGCACCACGGGCACCATGGGCGCTGCCCACGGCACTGTCACGAGCGGCATCACGGACGGCGTCAGGGTCAACGTCACAGGCGGCGCCACAAGCGACGTCGCAGACGACATCCCAGGCAGCGCCACGAACAACGTCACGAAGAACGTTACGAACAGCGCCACGAACGGCGTCACGAGCGACGCCACCGGCGACGTCCCAGGCGCGGAAGAGCTCGCCGAGCTGTGCGACCGGATCCCCCTCGCCCTCCGGATCGCGGCCTCCCGCCTGGAGATGGCGGCGTACGACTCGGCCCTGCCCGCGCTGGTGGCGGAGATGACCGACGAGCGCGTACGCCTGGACAGGCTCGCCGTCGACGAGAGTGAGATATCGATCCGAGCGGTCCTGCGCGCCTCGCTCCGCCCGCTTAGCGAACCGGTGCGCGGGATGTTCCGGTTGCTCGGTCTGCACCCCGGCCCCGAGCCGTCACTCGCCGTCGCCGCGGTCCTGTCGGGCACGACGGCCGACGAGACGCGGGAACTGCTCGACCAGCTCGTGTCCGTCCACCTACTCGTGCCCGTCTCCGGCGACCACTACGCGATGCACGACCTGGTGAGGATCTACGCCCGTGAACGATGCCTCGCCGAGGAGGGCGCGAGCGAGCGGGAGCGGTGCGTGGCCGCGCTGCTCACCTGGTACCGCGACGCCGCCAACGCGGCCGACCGGGTCCTCCGGCCGAAGGAGCGGCCCAACTTCGACTCCCCGACCCGGCCCGTGGAGTTCGCCGACGCGGCTTCGGCCCTGGCCTGGTTCGACGCGGAGGCCGCGAACCTCGACGCCGCGGTACGGCGAGCGGCGGAATCACATCCGGCGCTCGCCTGGCAGATCGCGGCGGCCATGTTCGGATGGCTGAACCGGCGCCACCACGCGAGGCAGTGGGCCGACCTCTACACCGTCGCGGCGGAGGCCGCCGCGACGGCCGGAGACCCCGTCGGCGAGGCCATGGTCACGGGCCGGCTCGCCATCGTGCACAGCCTGCTGGGCGACACGGAGCACGCCGTCTCGGCCTGTCACCGCGCGCACCGGCTCCGGCTCGGGCTCGGGGACACCCTGGGAGCGGCCACGGCCCTGCTGAACCTCGCCGCCGTGTGCATCAACGCCCACCGGCCGGAAGAGGCGATCCGGTGGCTGGAGGAGGCCGGGTCCCTGGGAGCGCGGCTGGCGGACGCCCACCACTTCACCGCCCTGCTGCACAGCAACCTGGGCGAGGCCCACCACCTCGCCGGGCGCCTCCCCCAGGCCATGAGCCACTACCTGACCTCCCTGGAGATCAGCGAGACGAGCTGCGGCGACCGGGACATCGCCCAGATCCTGGTCAGCATGAGCACGCTCCACCACGACATGGGCGCCCACGAGGAGGCGGCGTCGTGCGGGGAGCGCGCCCTCTCCCTCGCCACCCTGACCGGTGACACCCTGCTGCGGGCGGAGGCGCACGAGGCGCTCGGCCTCGCCCGGGCCTCGCTGGAACGCACCGGGGAGGCGACGGCCCACCTGGAGGCCGCCCTCGCCCTGTTCGAGGACCTCAGACACCGCAAGGCCGGGGTGGTACGCGACCACCTCGACCGGCTCGGTGCCACCCCGGCCGGCTGACCGACCTCCTCTGACCGGCCTCCTCTGACCGGCCTCCTCGGGAGGCGGAACCCCGACGTCGGACGGAACCTCGACGTCGAACGCGAACGCGACGACCAGGCCCCGTAGTCACCTGTGGTCACCTGTGGTCACCTGTGGCCAGCCGTATATACACGGCATATACGGCGCCTATCCGAGCCGGTGGCACGATCTCGGTAGCCGGTCTCCCCGACCCAGCTCTTCGGGAGGAACCATGATCACCGTAGTGCGGTGGCGACCGGACGCTCGGCCCTCTCCCTTATGAGACCTCGATCACGGTGCCGTGGCAAGGCGCGACCGTAGGGGCGTCGCGCACCGCCGGCCCGTACGAAACCGTGATCACCAACCGGCGGCGACCTCCCCGTGGCGGTCGCCGCGGGCCCTGCCGTCGCGTGCGGACGGCGACCTCCCGCAGCGGTCGCCGTCCGCGCACGACCCTTCGCGTCCGCCCCTTCGCGTACGACCCTTCGCATCTGCCCCTTCGCGCCCGGCCTTTCACGCACGACCTTTCGCGACGGGAACCGGGTGCCGGTCCGCCGGGTGGACCGCTCCCGCACTCGCGGGTCAGCGTCCGGCGACCGTGGGGCGGAACAACTCCGCGACGTCGTCCAGACGTACAACGAGCACCACGCAAACCGGCACCGCCACCCCGGTGATCACGGCCCCCAGGACCTCGGCGGCCCGCCAACGAATATCGCCCCGACACCGTCGCCGCGGCGGCGATCGACACCGGGTCGCGGATCACGTGATGCCTGCTCACGAGCGTCACCGACGAGCAGAAGCAGTGGCAGGGAGAGCGGTCCTCTCCTGCTTCAGAGCGCGCGAGCGCGTACCCGAAACCGGCGAGCGTGACGGCCGCCAGGACGAACCCGGCGGGCACAGTGACCGACACGGAGAACGGCCCGGTCCCCGATCACGCCGAACACGAACCGCTCACACCGTGCTCGTCCGTGTTCGGACGGAAAAACGCCCTCCCGACCCGTCCACCCTTTCGAATCCGGCGGACAGATGAAAACCCTCGTCCCCTTCCGGACCTCGAAGGCGTTTCATGTTCTTCGCACTAACCGGCATGACACGCATAAGCCGCATACGCGAATAGTGATGACAAATGCTCATTGGCTCGGTCCAAGATGCCTACTTCTGCCAATCTGATGCAGCCGCGCCACGGCTATCTCGTTCTTCCCTGGAGCACCCATGCGTCTCAGAACGCCCGCCGCCTTACTGGCCACCGCCGTCCTCGCGACCGGCCTGTCCAGCGTCACGACCGCTTCCGCCGCGCAGACGGCCCCTGGCGACGTGGTGTACGCCTGCGTCAACAAGACGACCCGTTACGCCCGCATCGTGAACGCCGGCGCGAAGTGCCGGAAGACCGAGTACCCCTTCTCCTGGGGCGGCCAGGGCCAGACCACCGTCTCCGGCCCCGGCCAGCAGGGGGCGACCGGCCCGCGCGGACCCCAGGGGGAGCGCGGCCTGCCCGGCCCCGCCGGGCCGAAGGGCGAGACCGGCGCCAAGGGTCCGCAGGGGGATCGCGGCCCGGCCGGCCCCGCAGGCCCGACCGGTGCCCCCGGCGCGACCGGTGCCCCCGGTAAGGACGCCACCGGCATCAAGTGGCAGACGTTCGACCTGAAGATCTTCGGCATCCCCGGCATCAAGGGACAGATCACCTGCCAGAACGTCTCGAAGGACCCGGCCGTGCTGGAGTGGGACAACTGCAGGAAGGGTGCCCCGCCCGCGTCGACCCCCACCCCGACGCCGACCGTCACCCCCACGGTGAAGCCCACCCCGACGCCGAGCGGGACCCCGACGCAGACCCCCAAGCCGTAACGCGCCCGTAACCCGTACGCACCGAGAGCGCCCGTCCCCATCGCGGGGCGGGCGCTCTTCCCCGTCCCGGGTCCGCGCGCCGGGACGGTACCGGGCCCGCGTACCGGGACAGAGCGACGGCACAACCGGTACGCGGCCCGGAAGCGACCCGGAAGCGGTCCGGAAGCGACCTGGAAGCGGCCCGGAAGCGACCTGGAAGCGGCCCGGAAGCGGTCGCGCAGGTGCGCGCGGGCTCCGGCCCGGCCGGGCCCACCCGGTCGCCGGACGGCCTTCAAACAAGCAAGCGGGTGGTTGGCAATCAGGCCAATACGTGATCTCCTAAAAAACACGAGCCGGGCTCATGGAAATCTTGACGCCATCGGCGCGGCATGTTGTGATCTAGGCAGCAATCATTTCATGGTCATTTAGTAGGAAATGGGGCAGTTGTGAGGGTTCTCCGGCGTGCGGCCGCGATGGTCGCGCTCCTGGTGGGCGCGGTCGGCGTCCAGGTCATCCAGGGCGGGGCGGCGCAGGCGGCCCTGCCCACCGCCGCCGTCGCACTCGGCGACAGTTTCGTCAGCGGGGAGGGCGCGGGGGACTACCAACCCGTCGTCGACACCTCGGGAACGGCACAGGGCTTCCCCGGCTGGTCGGCGGCGAACAGCAACGCCTACTTCTGCCACCGGTCGGCGAACGCCTCGTTCTTCAAGGCGTCGCTCCCCGGCATTCAGGACCGCTTCAACCTCTCGTGCTCCGGCGGCCGGCCCTCCGACATCGCGAACGCCTCCAGCGCCCGCCCCAACGGCCGCTCCGTCGCCTCGCAGCTCGACCAGCTGCGCGCCGTCGCCCAGACCCACGACATCGACGTCGTCCTCATCGGCCTCGGCTCCAACAACAGCCAGTTCACCTTCGGCGACGTGGCCACGTTGTGCGCCAACCGCTTCATCGCCGACGCCTGGACGGGCTGGTGGGAGTTCTGGGCCTACCTGGGCGGCGACGTGCCGCAGGAGCCCTGCACCGTCTCGGACCTGGCCTCCGACGCCGAGGTCGCGGCCGCCACCACCGAGACCACCGCCGCCCTGCGCCAGATCCTCGACACCCTCGCCCAGGTCGACGCCGACGGCGTGCACCAGGTGGTCCTGCAGAACTACACCAACCCGCTGCCGCTCGACGTCGCACCGCAGTACCGGGACGAGGACAACCGCACCGACACCCGCGACAAGTTCCGCGACCTCGGCGCCGAGCGGTACGCCGCCGGCTGCCCGATCCACCGCGCGAGCCTCGCCCCCGGGCACGTGTTCTCCCAGAACCTCGGCAACCTGGTCAGGAACGCCTACAACACGCTGGCGGCCGAGCGTCCGGCGGCCAACCTGCGCGTGCTGGACGTCCAGAAGGCCTTCGACGGAGCCCGGCTCTGCGAGAACCCCGGCAGCCCGGGGAACGCGCTCGCCACACCGGTCCGGGTGCAGGAGTCGCCGAACGGCAACGTCGTCAACAGCCTGTCCGGCTGGGACAAGATCCGCGTCCAGAAGGCGGCGAACACCTGCGTCACCTACTTCCAGACCTGCCAGGAGGCGTGGCACCCCAACGCCGCGGGCCACGTCGTCCTCGGCCAGTGCCTCACCGGCGCCCTCACCGCGGCACCCCGTACGGTCGTCACGTGCGCCCGTAACCCAGCGAACGGCGCACTGACCATCTCCTGACAGCCCCGCCCAACGCACGACGGCGCGCGCCCCGCCCCCGGGACGCGCGCCGTCGTGCGTACCGCGACCATGACCGGAAAAGGCCCGCCGGAGCGACAGGCGCACGACCTCCAGCGACGTACGCACCGATTCGCCGCGAACCACCTCAGACAGCTCCATGTCCCCTGCCTTCCTCATCCCCCGTAGTGTGATCCTGTGACCGGGAACTTCGCGATCTTCCAGGCCTCCGCCGACCACGGGGACGTGCTGGGAGAGATCCACGCGGAGTCCTGGAAGGCGGCCTACGCGGGCTTCTTCGCCCCGGAGTTCTGCGCCGAGGCGGTACGGCACCGGCGCGGGAAGTGGCACGACGTGCTCGCCGAGGGACACGACACCGTCCTGCTCGCCGCGCTGGACGGACGCCCCCTGAACTTCTCCTACTTCGGCTCCTCCCCGACGCGTCCGGGATCGGCCGAGATCTTCGGCTTCTACGGCCACCCCGACAGCTGGGGCACCGGCGGCGCGGGCGTCCTGATGACCGCGACCCTGCGCAGGCTGCGCGAGACCGGCTTCGGCCGGGTGCACCTGTGGACGCTGCGCGACACGTCCCGGTCACGCCGCTTCTACACCAAGAGCGGCTTCACCGAGTCGGGCGCGGTCCGCGGACACGACTTCGGTGACGGCAACCCGATCGACCAGGTCGAGTACGAGTTCGTCCTGACCGGGAGGCCGCAGGAATCGGGAACGACGCCACGGTGACGAACCCGCTCCCCGACGGGTCACGGTGAGAAACGCCCCCTGACCCGGCGGGACGTGTCCCTTCTCCGCGTCGCCACCGGCGGACGGACGGTATCGACGCACCTCACCCGCGACGTCCGCCCCGGCCTGCCGACCGTACCGCCGCCGCCGGTGTCAGGCGGCGGTCGAGCACGAACGGGCCCAGCCCGCCGTCCGGCCCGCCGGTCGTACCGCCACCGGTGTCAGGGGTGCCCCCGAGCGGCATGGTCATCAGGCCGCGGACCCCGTCAGCCGATGTCCCATCTTGACAGGGGATCAGTCGGCGTCGAATACTCGGTTCCGACTGATAGGAGGCGACCGATTGGGCGCGACCAGTAAACGTGCGGTGTCCAACTCGCTGGGGCTGGCGGTGCTGGGATTGCTGATGGAGTCACCCACGCATCCCCACGCCATGGCCGCCACGCTGCGAGAACGTGGCATGGACCGGGTGTTCAAGGTGACGACCGGCTCCCTGTACGACGTGGTCCGGGCGCTCGAGCGTGCCGGGTGGATCGAGACGCGGGAGACGCTCCGGGTCGGCGCCCGGCCGGAGCGGACCGTCTACCAGCACACCGCGCTGGGGCGTGAGGAGTTCGTGCGCTGGGTGGACGAGCTGATCCGCGTCCCGGCCGACGAGTACCCGAAGTTCATGTCGGCGGTCAGCTATCTCGGCGCGCTCGGGCCGGACGGCGCTGCGGCGGCGTTGCGGGAGCGGGCCGGCCGGGTGCGCGCGTCGCTGGAGGAGATCCGGCAGGGGCACCGCGAGGTGCTGGAGGCCGGCGAGGTGCCACGCCTGTTCGTGGTGGAGGCCGAGTACGCGGTGCGGATGCTGGAGGCCGAGCTGGGCTGGCTTGAGGAGATCACCGCCGACATCGGGACCAGCCGGCTGGCCTGGCCGGAACCCGTGACCGGCTGGGTCCGCGGCGACGGTGAGGCCCGACGAGGGAGACGTCGGCACGAGGAGGTTCGATGAAGGTCATGGTGGCCGGGGCGGGACCGGCCGGGTTGATGCTGGCGGCCGAGCTCGCGCTGGCCGGGGTCGAGGTGACGGTGGTGGACCGGCTGCCACGACGGTCGCCGTTCTGCCGCGGTTTCACCCTCAACGCCCGCAGTCTGGAGCTGCTGGACCGGCGCGGCATCGCCGGCCGCTTCCTGGCGGAGGGGCCGACCGTGCCCTACGGCATGTTCGCCGATCCGAGCCGGCCGCTGGACCTGACCGCCATGGACACCGATCACCCGTACGTGCTCGGCATCGCGCAGACCCGGGTCGAGGAACTCCTGGAGCGGTGGCTCGCCGAGCTGGGCGTGGCGGTGTCCTGGGGGCGCGAGGTGACCGATCTCGCCCAGGACGAGGACGGGGTCGACGTGACCGTCCAGGCCGGCGACCGACGGCATCGTCAGCGGGTCGGCTACCTCGCCGGATGCGACGGCAGCCGCAGCGTCGTGCGCAGGCTCGCCGGGATCGGCTTTCCCGGCACCGCGGCCACCACGTTCGGCCTGCTCGCCGACGTGGAGCTCGCCGACCCCGCCGGCCTGCCGTTCGGGATGACCGACGGCGAGCACGGCACGGTGTTCGTCATCCCGCGGCCCGGCTACGTGCGGATCGTGCTCGACGAGCCGTCCCCGCCCGCCGACCGCGACGAGCCGGTGCGGCTGCCCTACTTCCAGCGGATGCTGAACGAGACGCTCGGCCGTCCGGTGGAGCTTCGCGACCCGCGCTGGCTCACCAGGTTCTCCGACGCCGCCAGGCAGGCGGACCGCTACGTCGCGGGACGGGTCGTGCTGGCCGGGGACGCCGCGCACATCCACCCACCGGCGGGGGCCGTGGGGGTGAACGTGGCGTTGGCGGACGCCGTCAACCTCGGCTGGAAACTCGCCGCCACCGCGCTCGGCCACGCGCCGGAAGGCCTGCTGGACAGCTACCACCGGGAGCGGCACGAGGCCGGGGCGCGCGTACTGCGGACCACCCGCGCGCAGGCGATCCTCGGGCGACGCCGCCCGGAGCTCGACCCGGTCCGGGAACTGTTCGGCGAACTCACCGACCTGCCGCGGGTCGGCACCTACCTCGCCGAACTGTCCACCGGGGTGAGCACCCGGTACGACCCCGGGATCCCCGGCGAGCACCCCTGGCTGGGCAGGCTCGCACCGAACCTGAAACTGTCCCTGGGCGACAGGCACACCAGCGTCGCCGAACTCCTCCGGCCCGCGCGCCCGGTCTTCCTCCACCTCGGCGACCACGCCCTGCCGACCGACGCGTACGGCAGAGTGAACACCCACCACGCTCTGCCGGCCGGTACGAACGGCCAGGTGGACACCCACCGCCCACTGCCAACCGACACGGACGGCGGGGTGGACCCCTACCGCCTGCTGCCAGCCGATACGGACGGCGGGGTGGACACCTACCGCCCGCTACCAACCGGCGGGGTGGACACCTACCGCGCCCGGTGCCCCGAGCACCCCGAGCTCGAAGGGCTGCTGCTCCGCCCCGACGGACACACCGCCTGGATCTCCACCACCACCGACCCCCAGCCCACCGCCACCCTCACCACCGCCCGAGCCACCTGGTTCGGTGTCCCGGCACACCTCCCACCCGGCACGAACGAGCGGCCGAGGCCCGGCCCCGACATCACATAAGCCACCCCCGAGCGGATCGGCACCGTCCAGGCGGCACCGATCCGCTCGGCCAGACCTCCCGCACGAGGGCATGGCGACCGGATCCGGCAGCGCGATTCCGACCGGCATCCCCGTACACGCGGACGGCCGGTCGGCGCCACCACGATGACAACCGCCGGACACCTCTATCTCGTACGTCCAGGCTGTCACCCGCGAAACCGATCCCGCTCGGCCTCCCGGTCCAGGACCGCGGAGATCTCCTCCGCTCCCGCCACCTTCCGCAAGCGGGCCACCGCCCGAAAACGAGGTGAGACCGCCGGGGCCCGCTCGGTAGTCTCACCTCAACGCGCGGGGGCTGAGCACGTGATGAGCTCACCCGGTCGTAACCCGGACGCTTCGGCTGTGGCGGTTCGGCTCCGTCCCCCTGCACCGCTCTCGTCGTCCAGCGGCCGAGGACACACGCTCGCTTCGGTGAGCGGCGGGCGCCGGTTCGAATCCGGCCGAGAGCACCACCAGCCGACGGAAGTCCTTGCCGTCTTTCCGGAGAACAAACAGTTCGTTCTCCGGAAAGACGGCGAGGCCAGCGGGGCGGCGGCGAGCCCAGGGGCCGTGCCGCCCCGCCACCCCGCCGCCTCGCCGCCTCCGGCCGATGAGCAGATCAGGACGACCTTCTCACCACGGGCAAATACTTGTGGTTGGCACGGATAGCTTCGCGACCGTGGGGCAGAGGGGCGCGCATGGTGAATCCCCTGGACATCGCGCTGGTCTTCCTGCTCGTCGCCGCCGCGGGCCTCTTCGTACGTTCCTGCACGCGGCAACGCCGTTGAGACAGGGGCACCGCCGCACGGTCACCACGGGTGCCGTACCCGGTCAAGGTGAGGGCATCGCCCTCTCCTGAGTGACCCGCAGGTCGACGACGCGGCCGTCGGGGTCGGTGAGGACGTGCCGTCCGGGCGCGAAAGCCCGGGCGACGGAGTCGGCCGGGACGACGAGCCCGAGGCGCAGGCTTCCGGTGGCGGGACGGCTACCGCCCGCGGGATAGAGCTCGAACACGGTGCCGCCGAGGAGGGCGGCGTAGTGTTCGGGGCCGGTGCCGTGCCGCTCCTTGGCGAAGGTGAGGCCGAGCCCGGTGTAGAAGGCGTGACAGGCGTCGAGCTGATCGGTGTAGACGACGATCAGGTTGGCGTGAATCACGGGATTCTCCTCAACAGCTGTCCAGTCCCAGAAGACGAGTGACGATTCTGTCCCGGGACATGCACGACGCGCGGTCCAAGAGGTGGCGTGGACGCGCGGAGCCGACCGGCACCACCGGCGCAGCCCGACAACCGCCACCTCCATCAGGATCCCCCAGGAGCGGCCCAGCCTCGCCCCGGAGATCACGACCTCGCTTTCACCCCCTCCTCGGCGCGCCCGATCGAACGTGCCGGCGAGAGGAAGATGCGGAGAACCACCCTCAAACAGGCCGGAGTCCGAGATATCCGGGACGTCCGAGTGCGCGACGCTCATCACACGGCCCCGAAATCGGTGAAAGAGGTCCTCGCCTCACATGCTTCCGGGCGGTAGGGAAAGATCGTAATTCTCTCGCCTCGCGCCGAGGCCGGGAACTACTGTCGCGGGCATGGTCGAACACGATGCCTTCACCGTCACCCGCGAGGCCTACGACGACGCCGCTCTCACGTACGCGCAACTGTTCCGCGACTCGCTACGTGACAGTCCCCTGGACCGCGCGATCCTGGGTGTCTTCGCCGAGGCCGTGAGTGCGAGCGGGGACGGAGAAGTCGCGGACCTGGGGTGCGGGCCCGGCCATGTCACCGCCCATCTGGACGGGCTGGGGCTGACGGCGTTCGGTGTCGACGCCTCCCCCGCGATGATCGAACTGGCTCGACAGGCCTATCCGGGCCTGCGGTTCGACGTGGGCTCGATGGCCGCGCTGGACATCACCGACGGCGTACTGGACGGCGTACTCTCACGCTGGTCCGTCATCCACACTCCGCCGCGGGAGGTCCCCGCCATCCTGGCGGAGTTCCATCGTGTGCTGGCACCCGGCGGCCACCTTCTGATCGGCTTCTCGGCGAGCGACGATCCGTCCCACCCGACGCAGGTCTTCGATCACACGGTCGCCCCGGCCTACCGATGGTGGCCCGATCACCTCGCCGCGATACTGCGCGAGTCCGGGCTGGCCGAGGTAGCCCGGATGGTTCGCGAGCCCCAGCCCACCGACCGACGACAGTTCCGGGCGGTTCACCTACTCGCCCGCAAGGCCCAGGCAGAGGCTGTCTCACCGAACACATGACCGCGTCCAACCTGCCGCGCGAGGAGCCGCCGCCGGCCTCCAGCCGTCAACCCACGGCCAGGGCTCACCGCCCCTTCGAACTCCGACCTGGCCGAACAAGGAAACTCCGAGGTGGGCGTTCACTGTCGCGCATCCTCTGAAGGACGACCCCGGCGTATCCCTCACGGGTGCGGCCTCGATGATGCGCGTCCCCCGGCGGCTGGGCGCGCCTCGTGCGGACGCGTACACGTCTGCCGGCACCGCGCAGCAATCAGTGCCCATCATGCGATCGTAAGGACGGTGATCCACCGGTCGGATCCGAAAGTCGGCTTCTCAGCGTGCGATCATGAATTCCATGACGTCGACGAGAAAGGGCCATGCCGCGTAGGCGCCCTTCTACGGTTCGCGCACGAGGACCGGTGTGCGAAACCCACAGAGTCTCGATCCATCATGTCCCCGGCCTCGGACGCCGGGCGATGGCCGCGGTGATCACGCTGGAGCACACCCGCATGCGGCCTGGTGAGGTGGCCGAGGCACTGCTGGCCTGGACGCAGGCGGTCGTCCCCGGTACCACCGACCGGATCGCACCTACCTGCATGTGTCCCGAGTGCTGCGGAGACGAGCCACGCCAACGGCTCGAACAGGCACTCACCATCTTGCCGCACTGGGCTAATCCGTACCTGTACGCCCTGATTCTCCCCATCGACAGACGCTTCATCGCTCGAACCTTGCCGGACCCGCACGCTTCACCCGAATGGCCGTGGTGGCAGCGACGGCGCTGAGCGCTTCGAACTCCTGAAACATACGTTGAACCGACGGTTTTACAGCGGCCAAATCTCCCGGTAGGAAGAGCCCACCACCGCCGATTTCAGAACACGCGGATCGAAAGAAGCCGCCGTCCCAATGTTCACGGCCTCTGACCTGGATCTGACTCGTCTGCCGAAGTTCGCCATAGACAAGCTGGGTTCACCCTGTTGGCTGTACCCATGGCTGCATAGTCCAGCATTCCAGAACACCGACTTGAAAGATTTGGAGACCTTGATCACCAAAGGGTGCTATTGCAGATCAGAACATATCTGGCCTGGCTCCTGAAGTGATCGCGCTAAGGGCCCCGGCCGCGTTCTGGTAGATAATGCGGTCCGCTGCGTCTGCCCGGGATGATGGCTGACGCGACGCACCACATCCCAAGCAACTTCACTATTGGCACTGACACGCAGACCTATCCCGGTGTCGGATTGCTCTCCCCATGAGTGAGCAACAGCCAACTATCTCCTGGACCTTCACGGCGGGCGATCAAACCGAGACCGGAAACCAACGGCTTAGTCTATTTTGGATTTAGCGCCCGACCGTTATCGCTATGATTTCGATTGACGAACGAAAGAAAGAACATCCTCACTCAAAGTGGCCGGTCAAGCCGCGATGCCCTTGCCGAGGCTTACCATGTGTCGGATACTGGATACGCCGATCTATGTGGGACAGTCTCACGGAGGGACAAGACGGTATGGCTCGTCGATGCAAGTCATGCGGGGGCAGTGTCGAACTGCCAGACTGGGGGCGTTCCGTCAAGTCAGCACTTGGCGCCGCATTTTCAGGCCAGCTGTTTGGCACCCTTGGCAGGTCCGCCACAAATCGCGAGACTTCCGGAACGTACACGGAAATGTGGTGCACAAATTGCGGAGACTGCTATTTTAATTGCAGCCTATGCGATGGAATATGGCGCCGCAAAGCGAAGGTCAAGCTCGGGGATTACATAAACTGCAAAAAATGCAAAAGCTTGCTCAAGTATTAGCAGCAATTAGGACGCCTGCGCTGACGGCCCCTTCCAACGGGTGGCACCGGAGGCCTGGGCCTTCACGATTAGAGCGAGTGACGGAAATCGAATCCGCACTGTCAGCTTAGAAATCATCTACTGACCTTACTGTCCTAAGCTGGGAAAAAGATGCGGTTCAGAGCTGGTCGAGTTCCCGTGAATGACCGTGATTCCCTACCTGTTCTGGCACGCGATCAAGCTTCGGATCATGCGTGGACGCGCACACTTCCCCCACCGGATCTTCCTATCCCCCATGCCCCACCCCGGAGGGGCAACAGCTCGGGGATTGAGGGTCAAGGCCGTCTTCGCGTGTACGCCGGCCGCTAGGCGTTCCTCAGCCATTGGATGCCGACGGTTACAGACGGCCTTGATCCGGAGGAGTCGAGATGTTGGGCTTGCCAAGGACATGACAAACGGGAAGATCCGTCCTCACCTTAGCCACCTACGAACCCGGCTCCTGCTGCTGGTGATCATCACGAGCCGAAGCGCCCCGCCGGAGGCCCACTTTTCAACTCAATTGGCACCCTTATCTCCAGAAACTCGTTACCCCTTGGCGAGTTTGGCGCAACGACTGCGAAGGAGCCATGTTTTTTAGGGGATCCAGCGATGAAAAGAACATTCAGCAGACTATTGTGCAGGCGAGGGAGGCACGATTGGAAGACCGGATGATCTTTTCATCTCGTGTTCAGAGCAAATACAGCCGTCAGGAGGCCTAGAAAGGGCGGGAAGCCCTGAGCCGTTTGAGGGCATCGAGCGCGAGGGGTGGTTACTGAAGTACATGTCCGAGAGCCTCCATGACAATGCCACTTCACATATGGCCTACGTGTTCAGGCGTCATGACAGGTAGTGGCTGACGGTGCCGACGTGAGGGAAGCCGTGGGCGCCGCGCAGGGGGCGAAGATGATGGTGAGAGCGCCTCGGCGGTGCGCCGGTGGTCGGCGTGTTTGTTGATACGGTGCGGTGGCCGTACGGCGACGCTCCGCGCAACGCTCGCGCTGTGACCGGCCCCGAGCCACAGCGCACCACGCCGCCGCTTGATGCCTACTCGGAACGATTTAGCTCGTGATCGGCTGGTGTGCTGTTACTCAGGATTTGGTGAAGAGGTTGAGCACCTCGCTGAAGCCATTGGTGAGGCTGTCCAGCAGAGCTTTGCCTTTTTCGGCGGTGGCCAGGGATGGGCGGCCGATGACTCCGTTGTCCGTGTAGGCCCGCATGCCCTTGATGAGGAGATGGCGGCGGTCGTCGGCGATCCGGTCGGCGGAGTGGTAGCCGGGGCGGATCACCTCGGGGCAGGCGTGCAGCAGGAGGGAGGTCTCCAGTTCTCCGGCGTGCATGTCCTCGTGCGTGGAGCTGGTGAGCCGAGCGGCGGCTCGGGCTTCGTTCCAGTCCTCGCGCAAAGGAAACAGCGCCATGCGGCACCCCTCGGCGTTGGCCTCCTGGATGACGTTGCTCAGGACGTAATTGCCGCCGTGGGCGTTGATGACGACCAGGGCGGTGGGTCCGGAGCGGGTGACGGAGGCGTAGACGTCGGTGACGATCGCGTGCAGGGTCCGTGCGGAGATGCTGACGGTTCCCGGCCAGGCGCTGTGCTCGTGCGAGCAGGAGATCGTCACGGGCGGGAGCAGCAGGACGGGGTGAGCGTCGGCGATCTGGCGGGCGATCAGGGTGGCCACGATGGTGTCGGTGCTGAGGGGCAGATGGTCACCGTGTTGTTCGAAGCTGCCGACAGGGAGGATCGCGACCTGGGCGTTGCGATCTCGTTCCTCGGTAGTGGTCGCGGTGGGCAGCAGGGTGGTCACCGGTCTCCTTGTGGCTGGGGTGCTGGCAGGCAGAAGGACTCCGAGAGGATGTCGAGCCTGGTGAGCAAGTCTGCCACGGAGGGGTCCACAACCCATTTGGCCAGGTGGCCGCGTAGTGCTGTGAGCTGGGTAGTGACGCGGCTGGAGTGAAGAGCCTGCATGCGGGAGAGGGCGTCTTCGGTTACCGCGCAGGCGTGTTCGCGTTCGCCCGCTATGGCGTAAGCGGTGGCCATACGGGTCAGGAACAGGACGTGATCGCGTGCCTGGCTGGATTCGGGCCACTGGGAACGGCTGGCCTCGAATATCGGGATGGCCGCGGTGGCCTGGCCCAGCAGGACGCGGGTCGCGCCGGTCTCCATGGCGATGTAGGCGGGGGTGCAGTACGGAGCACGGTCGCCCTCGCTCTGCGCCATCCCCGCGGCGGCTTCGGCCAGAGCCATCTCCGAGTCGCGGGCGGAGTCCGCTGCCTCTCCGAGGTGGGCGTTCGCTGTCGCGCGTGTTCTCAGGATGACCGCTCTGAGCCTGGGAGTGAGGGCATCGGAGTTGGCCAGAGCCGTGTTCGCCAGTCCAAGGCCGTGGCCGTGGTCGCCGGCCTCGATGGCGATGATGCTTTTACGCATGAGGATGTAGGAGATGACGCGCTGGTCACCCAGCTCCATGGCGTAGTCCAGGGCCTTGTTGGTCCACATCGTGGCACCGGTGAAATCACCGAGGACTTGGTGGAGCCAGCCGCAGAATTCCAGCAGTTCGCTGGCGAAGTTCAGAGCTTCGGTGCGGTCGGCTCCTCGGGTCACCTGACAGAGCTGCCCGACTACTGGCACCTGGCTTTGAACCGCGCTGATCAAGAGGGGTGGTCCCATGATGGCCTCGGCCTGGATATGACCGGTGAGGACGTGCCGGAGTCCGGAGATGACGGAGCGGCTGGATGCGCTGGTCAGGCTGGCGAGGTATCGAGTCGGCAGGCCCGCCCTCGACGCCGGCTGATCAGACGGTGGCGAGGTCGGCGTGTGCCGAGGTTGTGGGCTGGCTGCGAGGAGCCGTCGTGGTGCCAATCCGAGAGTCAGCCGGGCGGGGTTGGGCATGTCCAGGCCGTTGGCGATGCGCTCGATCACCTCGAAGGAGGTGACTTGAACGGCTCCCTTCATGATCTCGCTGATCTTGCCCTGGCTGAGATTGACCGCGATGCCGATGCGGGTCTGGCTGAAGCCGCTGTGCTGACGGATCAGCCGGAAGAGCTGCCCGATATCGCGGTCGCGGAGAGCTGCCAGCGTTTCCGGGCACTGCCATAGCTCCGGCGGGATAACGACGGGTTCAGTGGCATCTGCAGGCATGTGCGCCTCCCCCTTTCGCGACTCGGCTTCCGAATATCCAACGCTTGTCACCGAGGGTTATCCCGTCAAGGGATATCGGTTATCCAGCCGCAGTATTGCGGCTCGGGATGGGGCGCGTAAGGCCAGGTGGCGACCCTTGATCCATGAGTGAGCCGACGATGAGGGGCGTGGATCCCGTCACGGTCGTGGTGAATCCGGCGCAGTCGTGCCGCTGTCGGGTTCCGCTGGAGGCGGCGTGATGAGCGGGGATGAGATTCCGGCCATCAGCCGGCAGAAGGCGATCACCCCGGTACGGGCGGCGCGGCGGCTGCGCGATGAGCTGGCCACGTTGAACATTGCCTCTGATGTTCACGATGGGTACGGGCTGGCGCTGGTGTCGGTCTGGTTCGGGCTGGTCATGTGGACCGATGGCCAGGTGTTCCGTTGGTGGGCCGGACAGGAGACCGGACGGGCTCGTCTTCGGCGCTATGCCTTCTGCCCTGCGGGTGATCCGGTGACGGCTGCGCGCCAGGTGGCGAGTCGCTGCGTTGAGCTTCGCGAGCGGGGGCTGGTTCCGGTTCCCGGCTCGAGTGGGTGTGCTCCGCGGTGATCGAGCTGACGGGTTGCTTAAGTCCGCACGTGTCCACACCGCAGGGTGGTCACACGCGGCTGGTCTGGCTGGCCCCTGACAGGGGGACGGCGCGCCTGCGGGTGATCACCTGGACCTGCCGGTGCCGGGCCACGCTGTACGAGCTGTGCCAGGCCGGAGGGCAGGGCTTCATCCGGCGCACACTTCAGCGGGAAGGCAGTCTGGAAGTTCACAAGACCTATCGATGGCCGATCCGGCAGGCCGGCGATATATGGAGGGCGTTGCTCTCCGGGGAGGCCCGGTAGGCGGATGCGGCGGCATGGTCGATCTCGGTCTTTCGTGTCGCCGCATCGCGGGTCGGCGCCCAACTGCAACCCGAACCGCATTGGCAGTGCGGTGCCCTTGAAGATCGAAAAGGCCCTCTCCCAAGACTCGGGAGAGGGCCTTCGAACTGCGGAGGCTCGGGGATTTGAACCCCGGATGGGCGGTAAACCCAAACCGCATTAGCAGCTCGGGTCTCGGTCGTCCTGATCGGTTCAACCTGGACCAATGGGCGCGGCCGGTCTGTCTTGAACGAGGTTGTACGGCGGTGAACTGCAACCCAAACTGCAACCCTCGCAGGGTTCGAGCTGCGCGCCGCGCACGTCTGATCATCGTGTCTGCCTCGACCTACCGCGAAGCGGCAGCGGGCCGACGACCGAGGGGCAAGCCCATCTTCGCGTGTCCGTTCATTCGCCGCCGTTCCTCGTTATGGGAGTCCAGCCATCACGGGTGGGCTTGAGCCGAAGGAGTTGGCCTGATGGACTTGCCTCGGTCGCGACAGAAAGGATGACTACGTTCATTTGGGAACATATCGCCCTATCGTCACTTTGGTGGCCATACCGCACACCTCCGGCGCGCCTCTTAACCCTGCTCGCCTTGAGCTGAGACGCTGCCAGTACTTCCCCCGCTACTCAGTGACCTACAACAGATGAGCGCTCGGTCTCGGCCTGACGTCCGCGTGCAAGATCGTGATCGGCAGTTCGGCGTGTCGGGTGCCTGGATCGCGCTCGCCCAACTATGCTCCCACCGGTAGCCCCCGAGCCAAGAGGACCCTATGCCGTCAGTCGAGTTCATCATCGACGGCATGCCTGTGTCTGCCCAGACGAAGAACGACGCTTTGAAAGCGGCATACTGCAAGAAGGTCGCTCGGGTTGCCCAGAACGCTATGGCCGGATCTTTGCCGTATGTCGTTCCTGTTCGTCTTGATGTCAAGATTTTCTATGTGGGTGGCGTAAAGCCCGACAACGACAATGTGACAAAGCTTCTTCAAGACGTGTTCGAGGGAATTATCTACGCAAATGACAGGCAGATCCACGATACAGTCCTGATGCGCCGAGACATAGATGAACCGTTCCGCATGTCAGGCGTTTCTCCTCTTATTGCGTTTGCCCTCACCGGAAATACCCCTTTTATGTACATTCGAGTGACCACAGAGATCGATAGGGCGGTGATCGAATGATCACCAGCTGGATCGCTTATCGGCAACTCATGGACATAATAAGGAATTACAGGAGCGACGGCTTTGAGCCGGTAGAAATAAATCCCGATTCGGGTGTGGATGCGGCTTTCGTCAAGGAAAACTCGGTTGTTTACGTTCAGATCAAAACAAGAAGGCCTGAATTTTCACACAACCAGCCTTCTTTTGATTTGGCGCCACAGATAGCCGCTTCCCTGAATAATAACGAAGCACGTCTTGATGTTCTATGGCTGCCTCAAGTTCGCCTAACATCAATCGAAGAAGTCGCCGCAAAGATAAGTGAGTCACGAATACTTTCTAGCGGATATCCAGAGCCAGCTTTCCTTTTGTGCTTCGCCGCCACTGAAGCAGCTCTATTCCGGATGACATATTCACTCGCTCCTCTACCTGGAGATTTTTCACTAGGGGCGGCTATCTATGCGCTACGCGATCACATACTTATAGAAGAATCTGATTTCGCATATCTTACGCGGGCTTCAAGTATCCGAAATTCTCTAGCTCATGGACGATTTTCAGAAGTAGAAATTACTACTCAAGACGTAGAAGCTCTGGCCGACATTGCGACGAAATTGAATGGTTCAGTCACGTCTCAAGCCGTTGAATTGCTGGATGAAGTTCTAAGCAGAACTCGCACGCCTGTAGACTCGTCGTCACATTTCATGGAGCAAATACTAGTTAACATCGACAAGCGTTACGCAGAAGGAATAATTTCCCGCGCTACTGAAATTATTCGGAATTTGGCGTCGCCAGCTTAAAATGATTGCAGCTTTTTCGGTGATTTGCGGCATCTCATCGCTCTCACGACTCTATTAGTAATAGAAAATGATCCAAGCTAGCGACATATATTAATCATAAGGTGCTTAGTACAGAGATCGCATGATCGATAGCCATCCAAAAGGTTGGAACTATCGACTCCAAGCACTAGAAGCGATGTCCAGAGAAGCTGCAGCTAAGGATGTATTAATCATGGCCGGCCACGTTGCCTATTGGCGGGACCCGAGAAACGAAGCCCAGAAATTTTAACGGGACGTCACCGCACCTAAACCCATGTCAAAGTCATCGGTGAACGTGCAGATCGAGATGAGACAATCCAGCAAGTCTTCACCTTTTATCTCCAGCAGGAGACCACAGTACATAAGGCCAAAGCCAGCATAGCGTTATAGAGCGTGAGAGTAGATGCTGTGATCCTACTCGTGGTCGATAACGGTTTAGTTGGAGAATTTCAGGCGGTGTCTGTATAGAAGGTCAGCTTAGAGCTGGTGCCGTTGACTACCTGGACGTGTGTTACGTCGTCCCCTGTTTCTGCCATGGGAGGACCTCACGATCACCTCTCAAGCCACGTAACTTCACGTATTAAAGATCAACAGATTAGTCCGCTACACAAGCAACAAATAATTAGCTCTTCATCTCTTACTGCTCAGTAGACGGCGACAAACAGTTTTCCACTTCATCAACAAGTAAATCGAAAGCTTCGGGAAAAAGCTTAACCAGAGTGAATACAAGTTCCGGCCAATACTCGTCTCGCAACAGCTCCGCCGTAATTCGGCAAACCGTCTCGAAAAGTTTCTTCGCGTGATCTCTTTCTGGTCGGTTCAGAATAAAAGTAGCCATGCAAGATGTGAGATTAGCTAGTCCTGTCGCTCGCTTTTGGGAATCAGGGATGTCACGCATCACCTTCTCGGCATAACTAAAGTGGCCAGATTCCATTAATGCTGATCCGAGATCCAGCAAAG